>NZ_LZJM01000198.1:0-1815 GCF_001667665.1 Mycobacterium sp. E342 | reverse complement strand
CTTTATCTATAGGTGTCCGGTCGTGGGCGGTTCGCCGGATCGCGCCGACGCCCGCACCGCGCCAGGCGCCGCTGAACTGGCACTATCGGATTCCCCCGCCGGTCCCCGCCCGGACTCCTCATGTCTCCTCAGGGCATCGTAATGGCGAATGCCCGGCTCGTCCTGTTGAGCGTGCGCGCTGAAGCGGACGAAAGGGCGCGGCACCGGCCGGCGAACCGGGGGGGTGGCCGCACGCCGGCGGCTGGCGCCTCTCCCCGATTGGTCGGGCGGCGAATTCTGGCAGCAAGATGAGCGGTATGAGTGAGCTCGCGCCGTCGTTGGTCGAACTTGCCAGGAGATGCGGCATCGCGACCGAGTACGACGACTGGACCGGGCGGCGGGTGCCGGTTCCGGCAGCCACGCTGGTGGCGGTGTTGGCCGCGCTGGGCGTGCCGGCCGGCACCGAGCAGGAACGCAACGTGGCCCTGGCCGCCAAGCTGCGGTCGCATTGGATGCGGCGGTTGCCGCCCACGATCGTCGGGCGCACGGGTGAGCAGACACGGTTCTGGGTGCACGTGACCCACGGCGATCCCGCCGAGGTCTGGTTGCAGCTCGAGGACGGCACGGTGTGCGGCGGGATCGAGCAGGTCGACAACTTCACCCCGCCGTTCGACCTGGGCGACCGCTGGGTCGGTGAGGCCAGCTTCGTGCTGCCGGCCGACCTGCCGCTGGGCTATCACCGGGTGCATCTGCGTTCCTCCGACGGGGAGACCAGCACCGCGCTGATCGTGACGCCGGACTGGCTCGGGCTGCCCGAGCGGCTCGGCGCCCGCCGAGGCTGGGGGCTGGCCGCCCAGCTCTACAGCGTGCGCTCGAAACAGTCGTGGGGCGTCGGCGATCTGACCGATCTGACCGACCTGGCGGTGTGGTCGGCGTCGCGGCATGGCGCCGACTATTTGTTGGTCAATCCCCTGCACGCGGCAGCCCCGACGCGCCCCATGGAACCGTCACCCTATCTGCCGACGTCGCGGCGCTTCATCAACCCGCTCTATCTGCATGTCGAGGCGATTCCCGAGTTCGCCGAGCTGCCCAAGCGCAGCCGGGTGCGGCGGCTGCGCTCCGAGGTGCAACAGCGGGCCGCTCGACTCGACGCCATCGATCGCGACGGTGCGTGGGCGGCGAAGCGCGCCGCGCTCGAGCTGTTGCACCGGGTGCCGCGGTCGGCGGGCCGCGAGTTGTCCTACCAAGCCTTCCGGGCCCGTGAGGGCGGCGCGCTCGACGACTTCGCCATCTGGTGCGCCCTGGCCGAGAAGCACGGTGCCGACTGGCACTCCTGGCCGCAATCGCTGCAGCATCCGCACGCGTCCGGGGTCGCTGCGTTCGCCGAAAAGCATTCGGAGACAGTCGATTTTCATCGGTGGCTGCAGTGGCAACTCGACGAGCAACTCGCCTCGGTGCAGTCGCAGGCGGTCCGGGCCGGAATGGCGCTGGGCGTGATGCACGACCTGGCGGTCGGCGTGCATCCCAACGGCGCCGACGCGTGGGCCCTGCAAGACGTGTTGGCGCTGGGCGTCACCGCCGGCGCGCCGCCGGACGAGTTCAATCAACTCGGCCAGGACTGGTCTCAGCCGCCGTGGCGGCCCGATCGGCTGGATGAGGAGGAGTACCGCCCCTTCCGGGCGTTGATCCGTGCCGTGCTGCGGCATGCCGGCGGCGTGCGCATCGACCACATCATCGGGTTGTTCCGGCTGTGGTGGATCCCGGAAGGGGCGCCGCCCACGGAAGGCACCTACGTGCGTTACGACCACGAAGCGATGATCGGCATCGTCGCCCTGG
>NZ_LZJM01000197.1:0-1731 GCF_001667665.1 Mycobacterium sp. E342 | reverse complement strand
GCGGCCGGATCTGATCAACGCGGGGCGCACCGTGTTCGGCGCCAAGCCGCCCAAGGGCCAGGAATTCGACGACCACTACTTCGGCTCGGTGCCCGAGCGGGTGCTCGGCTTCATGATGGACACCGAGCGGGAGCTGTTCAAGCTCGGCATCCCCGCCAAGACCCGGCACAACGAGGTCGCCCCGGGCCAGTTCGAGGTGGCGCCGATGTTCGAGCGGGCCAACATCGCCTCCGACCACCAGCAGCTGCTGATGACCGTGTTCAAGACGCTGGCCAAGAAGCACGGCATGGAATGCCTGTTCCACGAGAAGCCGTTCGCCGGTGTCAACGGCTCGGGCAAGCACGTCAACTTCTCGGTGGGCAACGCGGAGCTGGGTTCGCTGCTGGTGCCCGGCGACACCCCGCACGAGAACGCCCAGTTCCTGGTGTTCTGCGCGGCGGTGATCCGCGCGGTGCACAAGTTCGCTGGGCTGCTGCGCGTCTCGGTCGCATCGGCCACCAACGACCACCGACTGGGCGCCAACGAGGCACCTCCGGCGATCATCTCGATCTTCCTCGGCGAGCAGCTAGCCGACGTGTTCGAGCAGATCGCCAAGGGCGCGGCGACGTCGTCGAAGGGTAAGGGCATCATGATCATCGGCGTCGACACCCTGCCGCCGCTGCCGACCGATCCCGGCGACCGCAACCGGACCAGCCCGTTCGCGTTCACCGGCAACCGTTTCGAATTCCGGGCGCCGGGCTCGGGGCAGACGGTCGCCGTCCCGATGATCGTGCTCAACACGATCATGGCCGACTCGTTCGACTACATCGCAACCATTTTGGAGAAGGCCGTCGACAGCGGCGAGAACTTCGACGCGGCCGTGCAGAAACTGCTCACCGAGATCATCACCGACCACGGTGCGGTGGTGTTCAACGGCGACGGCTATTCGGAGAACTGGCAGATCGAGGCGGCCGCGCGCGGACTGCCGAACCTGAAGACCACGCTGGACGCCATCCCCGAACTGATCAAGCCCGAATCGATCGAAGTGTTCGAGAAGTACGGGGTTTTCAACGAACGCGAGCTGCACAGCCGTTACGAGGTCCGCCTGGAGCAGTACGCGCTGACCATCGGGGTCGAGGCGAAGCTCGCCCTCGAGATCGGGACGACCGTGATCTTGCCGGCGGCCCTGCGCTACCAGACCGAGCTGGCTCAGAACGTCGCGACGCTGAAGGCCGCCGGGCTGGAGCCGAGCATGGCCGCGCTGGAAGCGGTTTCGGCGCCGCTGGCCGACCTCACGGCCGCGCTGGCCGCGTTGAAGGCGGCTTTGTCGGACCACTCGGCGTCCTCGGCGCTCGAGGAGGCCACCCACGCGCAGGAGGCGCTGCTGCCCGCGATGGAAGCTGTGCGTGCGGCCGCCGACGCGCTGGAAGGCGTTGTGGCCGATGACTTGTGGCCGTTGCCGACCTACCAGGAGATGCTCTACATCCTGTAGGGGTCAGCCGTACGCGTCCCACCACGTATGCAGGTCCTCGACGGTGGCCGGATCCCCGGAGACGTCGCTGAGCATGAGCTTCTCGTCGTTGGTCCAGATAACGTTCGGGTGGTTGTTGTAGGTGCCGCAGGCGATCAGGCCGGCCATGTCGTTGGGCGTCTGGTCGTAGTGCCAGCTGACCGGTGAGCGTCCCTCGCCGGGGCAGTTGACCAGGCTGACGTTGCCGATGTCGTCGGTGAACGCCTTCTTGAGCCGGTCGG
>NZ_LZJM01000196.1:0-5788 GCF_001667665.1 Mycobacterium sp. E342 | reverse complement strand
GTCCAACTTCGGCGCATGCCCGGCACCGAACATGTCCCAGAAGTCGCCCACCCACACCGGCCGCTGCGGCGGCGCGGCCTCCGGATACGGGTTGTGGTCGTAGAACGGGTGGTGGCAGTTCGTCCACAGCACAACCGATCCCGGCTTGTCCAAGACCACCTGGGCGTCGACGACGCGCATGAGGTAGACCATCCACAGATGCTTGCCCTGATCCCACGCGCAGTGGTAGTCGACGGTCCGCGCCGCGGCGTTGGCGACGGTCCGGGTGTAGATCTCGGTCTCCGAACCGAGCCGGTCGTGGGCCAGCCACAGGTCCGGCTCGTCGGTGGGCGTGAACCCGCGCAGGCTGTACGTCCACTCCTCGAGGCTGCGGGTGTCCGCCATGTACTCGTAGAGCTCGTCCGGCGGGCACGCGACGTAATCGTTGACCGTGCAGTACTGCCCGAACACCTGATCATGCGGGTACACCGACCGCATCATCTCCATGATGATCGGAGTCGCCTTCTCCCGCGGACTGGTTTCTATGCGGACCACCCCATCGATGGGAGTGGGGATATCCTCAAGCGCTGGCAGCGACATCGGCCCGGTCCTCCTTCGCGGTCGAAACCTGTTCTGCAACAGCCCCGTTTCCTGACCGCTCGGTGAGAAACGGGGCGAACGGGGGGATTTCATCGGCGTCGCACTCGACGCTGATCACCGCTGGGCCCTCGATGTCCAGCGACGTCCGGAGCGCCGCGGCCAATTGGGCGGGCTCGCTGACATCGACCGATGTCAGGCCGGGAAACATCGACGCCAGACCGGTTCCCAGCGCGCTGGGCCGGAACCGGTTGTAGCTGTAGCGGTTCTGGAAAAACAGCTGCTCACGGGTCACGCACATCGCGTGGGCGTTGTTGTTGAACAACACGAACGTCACCGGAAGCGCGTATTGCACGGCCGTGTGCACCTCCAGACCGTGCATGAAGAACGCTCCGTCCCCGGCGATCACCACGGTTCGGCCGGCGGCCCGGCCGCCGGCCGCACGCCCGAAGGCCATCCCGATCGCGGCGCCGAAGCTGTAGCCCATGCCGCCCATGCCGAGCGCGGCCACAAACCTGCCGCCACGCCGCGCCGGCAGGTGATGGATGGCGGCCGCGCCGGTGTTGCCTGCGTCGACCACGATGTCGGCCCCGTCGGGCAGGACGCGGTCCAGCACCGCCATGGCGTCGCGATACCGGATCCCCGGTCCCGGCCCCGCCGGCGGTTTCAGCTCGGTGCGGCGGATCACATCGGGCACGCGCACGCCGTTCGGGCGTCCGTGACCGCACAGCGCCTGGGTCAGCAGGCGCAGCGAGCCACGCAGGTCGTCGGTATGAACATGCATACAGCGCAGGTAGGGCCGCGCCGACCCGATAGATAACGTCCGCACCGACGCGAGCGCGTCGTCCAGGCCGCCGCGCGCGGTGACCGTCAACCGGGTGCCGACGATGAGGCACACGGCGCTGGCGGCCACCGCTTCGGCCACACTCGGGTGGCCCATCACGCCGGTCACCCCGAGCGCCGACGACGACCCCAAACCCGGTGTGCCCGCGACATCTTTGGCGTCCGGGACGGTGGCTACCCGCGCGCGCAGTAGCGCGCGCAGGTGCTCGAGTTCGTCCCGGGCGTCGTCGCGCGCCACCTGCTCGCCGGCGATGATGGTGACCTGACCGGTTGCGCGGCGCAACTCGGAGGCGATGAGTTGCGGGTTGCCGATCGGCGCGCTGAAACTGTTCGTGCACTCGGCGGCGTCGTCGACGGTGATGCGCGCTTGCTGAATGTCCTTGGGCAGCAACAACACCGCGGGGCCGCCGGTGCGCGCCGCGGAGACGGCGCGGGGCAACGCCGAAACGATGCCGGCCGGCGCCAGCACCCGCTCGCAGAACACCGAGACCGCCGAAAACAGCGCACGGGCATCGAGGGAGCCGTTGCGGCCGCTGGTGTCCTGGAAGCTGCCCCGGCCGTCCATCGTGGTCGCGGGCTGTCCGACCAGGGCCAGCACCGGAACACGGCTCGCGAACGACTCGCCCAGGCCGGCGACGAGGTTCAGCGCTCCCCCGCCCGACGTCGCCGCCACCACGCCGAGCCCGGCGCCGCTCCGGCTGTAGCCGTCGGCCATGGTGGCCGCGGAGAATTCGTGTTTCGCCAGCACCGCGGTGATCTCGGGCTCGAAGTGCGCGGCGTCGTACAAGTCCTCGATGTTGGCGCCGTCGACGCCGAAAACGTGGTCCACCCCCAGCGCGGCGAGGTGGCCGACTATATGGTCGACCACCCGATAGTTGCCGAACATGTCATCAGACACGAATCGGGCACGTGGTCGGTTCACGAGCGGGTGAACCGACCACCGGCAGTTCTCGTGGTGTCTAGATGACCATCGAACTGCGCGGCGTGGTGCGCGAGTATCGGGTCGGCGGTCAATCGGTCCGGGCGCTCGACGGGATCAACCTGCGCCTCGACGGCGGTCAGTTCGTGTCGGTGGTCGGTCCGTCCGGCGCGGGCAAGAGCACGCTGCTTCATCTGCTCGGCGCGCTGGACTCCCCCGATGCGGGCTCCATCACGTTCGACGGCGAGGAGATCGCCCGCCTGGGCGACGAGCAGCAGTCCGAGTTCCGCCATCACCGAGTGGGTTTCATCTTCCAGTTCTTCAACCTGTTGCCGACGATGTCGGCCTGGGAGAACGTGGCGGTCCCCAAGCTGCTCGACGGTGTGCGGCTGGGCAGGGCCAAACCGGACGCGATCCGGTTGCTGGACCGCGTCGGGCTCGGCAATCGGACCGAGCACCGGCCGGCGGAGCTGTCCGGCGGCCAGATGCAGCGGGTCGCGGTGGCGCGCGCGTTGATGATGGATCCGGCGCTCGTCCTCGCCGACGAGCCCACCGGCAACCTCGACTCCGCGACGGGGGCCGCGATCCTCGCGCTCCTCGCCGAGGTGGCGCACGAGGACGGCCGCGATCGGTTGGTGGTGATGGTGACCCACAATTCGGACGCCGCCGCGGCGACCGATCGGGTCATCACGCTGCAGGACGGACGGGTCGGTTCCGACCTCCCGGCGGTCCACGCGTGAGGATATCGGCGGCGGCAAGCCGGGTGCGCGTGCTCAGCCTGCGTGACCTCGCCGTGCACCGTCGCCGCACACTCGCATCGATCGCCGTAATGGCCGTCTCCGCAACGTATCTGGTTGCGATATTCGGCATCTTCGGCTCGATCACCGGATCGGTCGACCGGCTGGCCAACGGGATCGCCGGCGTGGCGGCGCTGGAGGTGTCGGGCATCACCGACGCCGGATTCCCCGACACGATCCTGGCGGACGTCGCCGCGGTTCCGGGTGTCGCCACCGCGGCGCCGATGATCCGAACTTCCGCGTCCACGGCGACGGGGCCGGTGCTGTTGCTCGGCGCGGATGCGCGCACCGCCGCGCTGGGTGGGTCCCTGAAGGATGCGGTCGCACGACCGGTGCAGGAGCTGTCCTCGACGCCGGGCGGCGTTCAGGTCGGGCCGCGGGTGGGTTATGCGAAAGGCCAGACGCTGCAACTGGGCTCGGGGTCGGTTACCGTCGCCGAGGTGCTCGCGGGCCGGCAGTTCGCGGACCTCAACGGCGGGCACTACGTCCTTGCCCCACTTGCGTTGGCGCAGAACGTTACCGGCCGCCCCGGGCAGCTGGACTCGATCCTGATCACCATCAAACCGGGCGCCGATGCGGCCACCGTCCGCGCCGCCGTCACCGCCGCGGTGAACGGCCGGGCCCTCGTCGCCGCGCCGAGCCTGCGGGCGGCCCGGGCCGGCGACGGCGTCAAGCTGATGAACTACATGGCCCTGCTGGGGGCGGCGGTCGCGCTGGTGGTCGGCGCGTTTCTCATCTACACCACGATGACGATGGCGATCACCCAGCGCCGGCCCGTCATCTCCATGCTGCGCGCGATCGGCGGCCGGCGCGTCACCATCGTCGGCGACATGCTCGGCGAGGCGGCGATCCTCGGGCTCATCGGCGGGGCCATCGGGTCGGGCCTCGGAATTCTGGCGGGCCACCTGGCAATTGGTCGACTGCCACCGGCGATGACCCAGGGGCTCGAGGCCCGCGTCGAGTACTGGTTACCGGGCTACGCCATCCCCCTGGCCATCGCGGCCACGGCGCTCACCAGCGTGGTCGCGTCGGCGATGGCCGCGCGGCAGGTGTACAAGGTTGCACCGATCGAGGCGCTGGCGCCCGCCGGGGCGTCGGCGGCGGACGTCGTGCCGCGATGGCTGCGGGTCGCGGCCGGCGTGGGTGCCGTCGCGGTGTTCGCGGCGTCCATCTGGGTGGTCATCGGCCAACGCGGCACCTTCGCGTTCGTCGCGATGGCCGCCCTGCTGAGCGCCGAGATCGCGCTGGGCTTCGCGCTCACTACGCCCATCGTCGCGGCCACGGCCGCGATGGCTCGCCTGTTCGGATCGTTCGGGGCACTCGCGGCAGCCACCGTCGAACGCGCGCCGCGACGAGTCTGGGCCACGGTGATGACCGTGCTGATCGGGGTGGTCACCACCGTGGTGATCACCGGCACCAACGCCGACATGATCCGCTCGGCCCGCGGCATCTTCTCCCCCGCCGCCGACGTCGACGTGTGGGTGAGCGCGGACGCACCGGACAGCTACCCCATCGACGTTCTGCCGCAAGGCCTTTCCGAACGCGTGGCGGCGGTGCCCGGGGTGGCTCGGGTGACCGAGGGCGCATTCGGATTCGCCGTGATCGGCGGCACGCGCGTCCTGCTCGACGGCTTCTCCGCCGGAACACACGACTCGCTCTTCGGCGCGCTCGACGAGCACCTGCGCGCCGACGTCCTGGCCGGCCGCGGCGTGGTGCTCACACAGAACCTCGGCGCCGCGCTGCACGTGCGCGCCGGCGACCGGTTGCAGCTGCAGACACCGAACGGGCCGCGGCAGACGGCCGTGCTGGCCCTGGTGCCGTTCTTTTCGACCGTCATCGGAACGGTCGGAATCGACCTCGATCATTTGCGCGCATGGTTCGATCGCCCGGCCTCGACGATCCTGCAAGTCACCGCGGCCCCCGGGACGGACCCGCGGCACCTGCTGGCCGACGTGCGCCGGGTGGTACCGGCGCCGAACCACGTGTACGACGGTCACACGGCGCTGGCGGGGCTCGAAGCTCCGCTGCACCAGAGCATGTTCATCGCCAACGCCGTGTGGGTCATCGTCGTGGCGGTGGCCGCCGTCGCGCTGCTCAACACGCTGACGCTCTCGGTGACCGAACGCCGCCGCGAGATCGGTGTGCTGCGCGCCATGGGTTCCAGCCGCCGGTTCACCCTGCGGATGGTCCTGGCCGAGGCGGCCGGAATCGGTTTCGTGGGAGGCCTTCTGGGGCTGTTGTTCGGTCTGACCGATCAGTGGCTGTTCAGTCTCATCAGCGGGGACATCATGAATTTCCAGGTCGGCTTCCGCCTGAGTCCGATGGCCCTTGCCTTCACCGCCGGGGCGCTGGCGATCTGCCTGCTCGGCTCGCTGCCACCGGCACGGCGTGCGGCGCGGCTGATCATCATCGAGGCCGTCAGCGTGGAATGAGGACGGCGAAGCCTTGCAGATGGGGCTTGCACGGGAACGGGACCGGCGTGCGCGGGATGGTCCGCAGCGCCGTGGTGTCGAACCCGGCCGCGGCGATGGCATCCAGGGTTCGCCGGTTCGGCTCGCAACCGGCGGCCAGCCATGACCACGGCTTGCGGATCAGATCCTGCAACCGGCCCGTCATGCCCTCCCCGCGCACGTGCTCGAGGACGACGAGCCTT
>NZ_LZJM01000195.1:0-1167 GCF_001667665.1 Mycobacterium sp. E342 | reverse complement strand
TCGTGGTGCTTGAGGCGTTGCCGTTGACGGTCAATGGCAAACTCGACGCCCGCGCCCTACCCGCCCCCGACTACACCAGCGCCCCCTATCGCGCCCCGGCCACCCTCACCGAAGACATTCTGGCCGGCATCTACGCCCAAATCCTCGGCCACGACCGCGTCGGACTGGACGACTCCTTCTTCGATCTGGGTGGGGACTCGTTGTCGGCGATGCGCCTGATCGCGGCCATCAACAATTCTTTGGATGCCAACCTGTCGGTGCGGGCGGTGTTTGAGGCGCCCACCATCGCCCAGCTAGCACCCCGCATCCAGGCCGGGGGTGGGGGTGGGCTGGCCCCGCTGACGGCCCAGCAGCGGCCGGCAGTGGTGCCGTTGTCGTTTGCCCAGTCCCGGTTGTGGTTTATCGATCAGTTGCTGGGCCGGTCTGCGGTCTACAACATGCCCATCGCGGTACACCTCACGGGGCCACTCGACGTGGACGCCCTGCAGGCTGCGCTCGGTGATCTAGTGGCCCGCCATGAAAGCCTGCGCACCCTGTTCCCCACGATCGACGGGATCCCCCACCAGCAGGTGGTGCCGGTCGAGCAGGCCGAGTTCGGCTGGGCGGTGATCGACGCCGGTGAGTGGACGCACGAGCGGCTCGAGGAGGCCATCGCCGCGGCGGCAGAATACTGGTTCGATCTGGCAACCGAAATCCCGATCCACACCGAGCTTTTCCGGTTGGGCCCCGATGAGTATGTGTTGGTGGCGGTGGCCCACCACATCGCCGCCGACGGCTGGTCGACCACACCACTGATACGAGATCTGGGTGTGGCCTATACCAGCCGCGCTCAAAGCCAGACTCCAAGTTGGGCGCCGTTGGCGGTGCAGTACGCCGACTACACACTCTGGCAACGTGAGCAGTTCGGTGACCTCGACGACCCACACAGCCGCATCGGCGGACAGCTGGGCTACTGGCAGCACGCGTTGACCGGGATGCCCGAACGGCTGGTGTTGCCCACGGATCGGCCCTATCCGGCGGTGGCCGATCACCGGGGGGCCAGCCTCCCGATCGAGTGGCCCGCCGAGCTGCAGCAGCAGATCACCCAGCTGGCCCGCACCCACAACGCCACCAGTTTCATGGTGCTCCAAGCCGCCCTAGCAGTCTTGTTGGCCAAACTCAGCGCCA
>NZ_LZJM01000194.1:0-39196 GCF_001667665.1 Mycobacterium sp. E342 | reverse complement strand
CGGCCACCGGCGCCCGGGTCCACTGCTACGGCCCGCCCCCTGGATACGGCGCACCGCCCCCCGGCTACGGCCCGCCGCCCGGCTACGGGGCCCCGCCGAAACCCGCATTCAGCGTGGGCGAGGCGTTCAACTGGGCGTGGAACACCTTCACCAAGAACGCCGCGGCGTTGATCGTCCCCACGCTGGTGTACGGGCTGCTGATCGGGGTGGCCGTCGCGCTGCTCACGCTGAGCCAGAACATGACCACGGCCACCAGCTCCGACGACTACGACTTCACCTTCACGACCAACCTGACCGGCCCCGGGTACGGGCTGATGACCCTCGGCTACCTGGTCGCCTACGCGGTGAGCGCATTCGCGCAATCGGCATTCCTGTCCGGCTGCCTCGACCTCGCCGACGGGCGCGCGGTGACCATCGGCTCGTTCTTCAAGCCACGCAACCTCGGCATGGTGTTTCTGGCCGTGCTGATCGTCGAGGTCCTCACCTCGATCGCGTCGGCGTTGTGCTTCGTCCCGGGCCTGGTGCTGGGCATCTTCACCCAGTTCACCGTGCCGTTCGTGATCGACCGCTCGGAGTCGGCCATCAAGGGCTTCACGTCCAGCTTCTCGCTGGTCGGGTCTAATTTCGTCAACGCGCTGCTGGTGTGGCTGGTCGCGTTCGCGTCTTTCCTCGTCGGTGCGCTGCTGTGTGGCGTCGGCCTGTTGGTGGCGGCCCCGGTCGCGTCCCTGGTGATCATCTACGCCTACCGCAAGCTGTCCGGCGGCCAGGTGGTCCCCGTGCCCCAACCGGGTTACGAAACGGGTCCGCCACCGCCGGGGCCGCAGCCGGCGTAACCGCCGGCATCAGCGCTGGCCCGCCGTCCAAGTTACGGCGCTGTTAGCCGCGGCTGCGGTGCGCTGCGGCCGTGTGCCGCCTGTGATGAGATCACCTTGATATGCCTGAAGCCGTGTCCGACGGTCTGTTTGACATGCCCAGCGACCTGCCTGGCGCGCCGCCGACGGGCAGCCAAGGCCTGGGCGTGTCGGCCGGCGCGCCGCTGGCGGTGCGCATGCGTCCGGCCTCGCTGGACGAAGTGGTCGGGCAGGAGCACCTGCTGGCGCCCGGATCGCCGCTGCGGCGCCTCGTCGAGGGATCCGGCGTGGCGTCGGCCATCCTGTATGGCCCGCCGGGCAGCGGCAAGACCACACTGGCCGCGCTGGTCTCCCAGGCCACCGGCCGCCGGTTCGAGGCGCTGTCGGCGCTGTCGGCCGGTGTCAAGGACGTCCGCGCGATTATCGAGAAGGCACGGCACGCGCTCCTCAATGGCGAGCAGACGGTGCTGTTCATCGACGAGGTGCACCGGTTCTCCAAGACCCAGCAGGACGCCCTGCTGTCCGCCGTGGAGAACCGGGTGGTGCTGCTGGTGGCGGCGACCACCGAGAACCCGTCGTTCTCGGTGGTGGCGCCCCTGCTGTCCCGGTCGCTGATCCTGCAGTTGCGTCCGCTGAGCGCCGACGGCATCCGCACCGTGGTGCAGCGGGCGATCGACGATCCCCGCGGGCTGGGCGGGAAGGTGGCCGTGGCGCCCGAGGCGGTCGACCTGCTGGTACAGCTCGCCGCCGGCGACGCCCGGCGCGCCCTGACCGCGCTGGAGGTTGCGGCCGAATCAGCCCAGGGAGCCAATGAAGCCGTCACCGTCGAGACCATCGAGCAGTCGCTGGACAAGGCCGCGGTGCGCTACGACCGCGACGGCGACCAGCACTACGACGTGATCAGCGCCTTCATCAAGTCGGTGCGCGGCTCGGACGTCGACGCGGCGCTGCACTACCTGGCCCGCATGCTCGTCGCGGGGGAGGACCCGCGGTTCCTCGCGCGCCGGCTGATGATCCTGGCCAGCGAGGACATCGGCATGGCCGATCCGAGCGCCCTGCAGATCGCGGTGGCCGCCGCCCAGACCGTGCAGCTGATCGGCATGCCGGAGGCGCAGCTGACGCTGGCGCACGCCACCATCCACCTGGCGACCGCGCCCAAGTCGAACTCCGTCACCACCGCGCTGGCGGCGGCGATGGACGACATCAAGGCGGGCAGGGCCGGGCTGGTGCCGCCGCATCTGCGCGACGGGCACTACTCCGGCGCGGCGGCGCTGGGACACGCACAGGGCTACCAGTACTCGCACAACGATCCCGACGGCGTCGTCGCCCAGCAATATCCACCCGACGAGCTGGTGGGCGTCGACTACTACCGGCCGACCGGCCGCGGCGGTGAGCGGGAGATGGCCGGGCGGCTGGAACGGTTACGGGCGATCATCCGCAGGAAGCGGGGACGGGCGTGAGGCACTTCACCGACCAGGAGATGGGCGAGCTGCTGCCCACCGCCGGGGAATACAGCGTCGTCATCCTCAAGCGCGGGCCGCGGTTCGGGGACGAGTCGTCGCCGGCGATCATCTGGGAGCACGGGCGGCGCAACTTCGGGCTGCGCGACGACGGCGTGCTGGCGGTCGTGTTGCCGGTCGCCGACGAGTCCGACGTCTGCGGCATCGGGGTGTTCGCGGCCACGGTGGACGAGACCACCGCGATCATGCAGGACGACCCCGGCGTGGCGGCGAATGTGTTCACCTACCAGGTGCACCCCTGCCGGGGCTTTCCCGGCGACGCGCTGCCCTAGCTAGACCAACTCGGGCACCCGCAGGTGAGCGATCGCCAGCTCGAACTCGGCGACGTCGATCACCTCGGCGCCCAGTTCGCGGACGCGCCTGCTGCGCAACTCGGTCGCCCGGTCGCGGTTGCGCGCCATGGCGTCCATCGAGTCGAACGTCGAGCAGGACACCGCCCGCCGGCACGCCGGATGGTCGACCAGCAGGCTGGCGCTGCAGAACCCGTCGAGCTCCTCCATCTCCGGCAGCACCGAGGACCGGTAGAAGTCCAGCGATCGGCTGAGCTGATCGGGCACCACCTTGAGCCAGGTGGCCCGCACGCACGCCCCCTGCCGGGAGGGATGGTCGCGGTGCAGCAAAGCGATGTCCCACTCCTCGACCCGCGCGCTGCCGTCGAACATCAGCGCGGCCCGGTCGCGGATCGGGGCGACCCGCTCGGCGCCGGCGCGCATCGCCTCGATGCTGTCCCACGAGCTGGTGGCGATGCAGGTTCCGGACTGCCGGTCGACCAACAGTGACAGTCCGACGCACCCGTCGATCTCCTTGAGGGCCGGCATGACGACATCGCGGACGTGCGCGATCCCGATATCGACCGACAAGGGTTGCGCCTGGATGGTGGTAGAGCGTGCGTACACGGCTGACCCCTCTCTGTGTCGGGGCTGGTTATTGAAGGGCAACTGGTGGCGCCACCGGCCCCACCAGTTACCTTCCTCCTGCCCGGTACGCGCCGCAATGCCCCCCAATGCCCTGCAATGCCCTGCAATGCCCCGCGATGCCCCGCGATGCCCCGATGTGGCCGCGCTCACAAACGATCGGCTGGCCTTGAGCAGGCCCAGCGGGCGGCCCGTAGGCTGGTCGGAATGCATACCGATGTGCTGGACGTGGACACGACACGGCGCCGCATCGTCGATCTGACCGAGGCGGTGCGCGGCTTCTGCTGGTCGCGGGGCGACGGCCTGTGCAACGTGTTCGTCCCGCACGCGACGGCCGGCGTCGCCATCATCGAGACCGGAGCCGGCTCCGACGACGACCTGCTCGACACGCTGGAACGGCTGCTGCCGCGTGACGACCGCTACCGGCACTCGCACGGCTCCCCGGGCCACGGCGCCGACCACGTGCTGCCGGCGCTCGTCGCGCCCTCGGTGACGGTGCCGGTCTCCGGCGGGGAGCCGATGCTGGGCACCTGGCAAAGCATCGTGCTGGTCGACCTGAACCGCGACAACCCGCAGCGGTCGGTACGGCTGAGCTTTCTGGAGGGTTAGCGGCCCGGTACAC
This sequence comes from Mycobacterium sp. E342, assembly GCF_001667665.1. Classification (NCBI taxonomy): domain Bacteria; kingdom Bacillati; phylum Actinomycetota; class Actinomycetes; order Mycobacteriales; family Mycobacteriaceae; genus Mycobacterium; species Mycobacterium sp. E342. The sequence goes on along the minus strand of NZ_LZJM01000194.1, from coordinate 35,289 downwards.
CCTCCACTCCAGCGAATAGGCTGGAACAGACGTCCACGCAACGAGCAAACAGGAAAGAAGCGGACTCAACAGTGCAGACACACGAGATCAGGAAACGGTTTCTTGATCATTTCGTGAAGGCGGGCCACACCGAGGTGCCGAGCGCATCGGTGATCCTCGACGACCCCAACCTGCTGTTCGTCAACGCCGGCATGGTCCAGTTCGTCCCGTACTTCCTGGGCGCCCGCACCGCGCCGTACTCGACGGCCACCAGCATCCAGAAGTGCATCCGCACGCCCGACATCGACGAGGTCGGCATCACCACCCGGCACAACACCTTCTTCCAGATGGCGGGCAACTTCTCGTTCGGCGACTACTTCAAGCGCGGTGCCATCGAGCTCGCGTGGACCCTGCTGACCAACGGCGTGTCCGAGGGCGGCTACGGGCTGGACCCCGAAAGAATCTGGACAACGGTCTATTTCGACGACGACGAGGCCGTCCAGCTGTGGCAGGAGATCGCCGGCCTGCCGGCCGAGCGGATCCAGCGCCGCGGCATGGAGGACAACTACTGGTCCATGGGGATCCCCGGGCCGTGCGGCCCGTCCTCGGAGATCTACTACGACCGCGGGGAAGAGTTCGGGGTCGGCGGCGGGCCGGTGGCCAACGAAGACCGCTACATCGAGATCTGGAACCTCGTGTTCATGCAGAACGAACGCGGCGAGGGCACTTCCAAGACCGACTTCGAGATCCTGGGGCCGTTGCCCCGCAAGAACATCGACACGGGCATGGGCGTCGAGCGGGTCGCGTTCATCCTGCAGGGCGTGCACAACGTCTATGAGACCGATCTGCTGCGGCCCGTCATCGACGCGGTGGCCGCCCGCGCGCCGCGCGGCTACGACGTGGGCAACCACTCCGACGACGTGCGCTACCGGGTGATCGCCGACCACAGCCGCACCGCGGCGATCCTGATCGGCGACGGCGTCACCCCCGGCAACGACGGGCGCGGCTACGTGCTGCGCCGCCTGCTGCGCCGGGTGATCCGGTCGGCCAAACTCCTCGACATCGAGCGACCCATCGTCGGCGAGCTGATGACCACCGTGCGCGACGCGATGGGCCCCTCGTACCCCGAACTGGTCGCCGACTTCAATCGGATCAGGCGCATCGCCGTCGCCGAGGAGACCGCCTTCAACCGCACACTGGCGGCGGGCTCCAAGCTGTTCGACGAGGTGGCCGGCACCACCAAAGCCGCCGGAACCAAGGCGATCTCCGGCTCGGACGCCTTCACGCTGCACGACACCTACGGCTTCCCCATCGAGTTGACCCTGGAGATGGCCGCCGAGGCCGGCCTCCGGGTCGACGAGATCGGCTTCCGGGAACTGATGGCCGAGCAGCGGCGCCGGGCCAAGGCGGATGCCGCCGCCCGCAAGCACGCGCACGCCGACCTGAGCGCCTACCGGGAGCTGGTTGACGCCGGGCCCACCGAATTCACCGGCTTCGACGAATTGTCTTCGGAGGCAAAAATTCTCGGAATCTTCGTCGACGGTAAGCGGGTACCGGTCGTCACCCACGGTGCGCAAACGGAGGGGGCGGGCGCGCGGCAGGTCGAGCTCGTGCTCGACCGCACCCCGCTCTACGCCGAGTCCGGCGGGCAGATCGCCGACGAGGGCACCATCAGCGGGACGGGGGCCGGCGAGAGCGCCCGCGCGGCGGTAACCGACGTGCAGAAGATCGCCAAAAGCCTGTGGGTGCACCGGGTCAACGTCGAATCCGGCGAATTCGTCGAGGGCGACACCGTCGTCGCGGCGGTCGACCCGGAATGGCGCCGCGGGGCCACCCAGGGGCACTCGGGCACCCACATGGTGCACGCCGCGCTGCGACAAGTGCTGGGCCCCAATGCCGTCCAGGCCGGATCGCTGAACCGTCCCGGTTACCTCCGATTCGACTTCAACTGGCAGGGACCGCTGTCCGACGAGCAGCGCACCCAGGTCGAGGAGGTCACCAACGAGGCCGTGCAGGCCGACTTCGAGGTGCACACGTTCCTCGAGCAGCTGGACAAGGCCAAGGCCATGGGCGCCATGGCGATGTTCGGCGAGGCCTACCCGGACGAGGTGCGCGTCGTGGAGATCGGCGGGCCGTTCTCGCTGGAGCTCTGCGGCGGGACCCACGTGCACAACTCGGCCCAGATCGGGCCGGTGACCATCCTGGGCGAATCGTCGGTCGGCTCGGGGGTGCGCCGGGTGGAGGCCTACGTCGGGCTGGACTCGTTCCGCCACCTGGCCAAGGAACGCGCCCTGATGGCCGGGCTGGCGTCGTCGCTGAAGGTGCCGTCCGACGAGGTGCCCGCCCGGGTGGCCGGCCTGGTGGAGCGGCTCAAGGCCGCCGAGAAGGAGCTCGAACGCGCACGGCTGGCCGGCGCGCGTGCCGCCGCGACCAACGCCGCTGCCGGCGCGGAGCGTATCGGTAACGTCCGTGTGGTGGCGCAACGGATGTCCGCGGGGATGACGGCCGGCGACCTGCGTTCCCTGGTGGGCGACATCCGCGGCAAGCTGGGCAGCGAGCCCGCGGTGGTGGCGCTGATCGCGGAGGGCGAGGGCGGCAGCGTGCCGTACGCGGTCGCCGCGAACCCCGCCGCCCAGGACCTCGGAATCCGAGCCAACGACCTGATCAAGCAGCTGGCCGCGACCGTCGACGGCCGCGGCGGGGGCAAGCCGGACCTGGCGCAGGGCGCCGGGAAGGATCCGACCCGCATCGACGCGGCGCTCGACGCGCTCCGCTCCGAGATAGCGCGGGTCGGCTGAGTGGTTCCCGCACAACATCGCCTGCCCGACCGGCCCGGCGACCCCGGCCAGGACCCGGGGCGCGGCCGACGGATCGGTGTCGACGTCGGCAGCGTGCGCATCGGTGTCGCCTGCAGCGATCCCGACGGCATCCTGGCCACCCCGGTGGAAACCGTGCGTCGCGACCGCTCCGGCAAACACGTGCGGCGGCTGGCCGAGCTGGCCGCCGAGCTCGGGGCGGTCGAGGTGGTGGTCGGGTTGCCGCGGACACTGGCCGACCGCACCGGCCCGTCGGCGGTCGACGCGATGGAGCTGGCCGACACGCTGGCCCAGCGCATCGCCCCCACGCCGGTGCGGCTGGCCGACGAGCGACTGACCACGGTGAGCGCGCAGCGATCCCTGCGCGCGGCCGGTGTCCGGGCCAAAGAGCAGCGCGCGGTGATCGACCAGGCGGCCGCGGTGGCCATCCTGCAGAGCTGGCTCGACCAGCGCCGCGCCACCCTGGCGGCGGGGGAGCCCGCCGATGGTTGACAGCGCACGGCGCCAACGGGCCGAGCCCGAAGCGGTCGGTCCGTCCCGAAAAAAGAGCCGCGTCGCCCGGAACCAGGCCGAGCGGGGACACCGCCGGCGGTTCGCCGGCAAGATCGTGCTCGCGGTCGTCGCCGTCGTCGTGCTGGTGGGAGTTTTCGTCGGCGCCAAGCTCTGGCACACGGTGTTCGGGGCCGGCGACGACTACACCGGAAACGGCAAGCGCGACATCGTGATTCAGATCAAGGACGGTGACTCGACCACAATGGTCGGGGAGACGCTGCAGCAAGAGCAGGTGATCAAGACCGTCCGGGCCTTCGTCAACGCCGCGCACGGCAACAGCAAGATCTCCTCGATCCAGCCCGGCTATTACCGGATGCGGACCGAGATCCCGGCGGCCAACGCCGTCGCGCGGCTGGCCGACCCGAACAACCGGGTGGGGCGGCTTGTGATCCCGGAGGGCCGTCAGCTCGACGACACCACCGACATGAAGACCAACAAGGTGACCCCGGGCATCCTGACGCTGATCTCCCGAGCCTCATGCGTGACCCTGGACGGCGACCAGCACTGCGTGGCGGTCGAGGAGTTGCGGGCGGCGGCGACCAACAGCACCCCCGCGGCGCTGGCGGTGCCGCCGTGGGCCGTCGAGCCGTTCACCGAGCTCGGCAAGGACCATCGCCGGATCGAGGGGCTGATCGCACCGGGAACGTTCAACGTCGACCCGTCGGCCCCGGCCGAGACCATCCTGTCCGGCCTGATCAGCGCCGGCGCCGTCGAGTACATGAAGTCCGGGCTGGTGGACACCGCCCAGACCATGGGCCTGTCGCCCTACGACATCCTGGTGGTCGCCTCGCTGGTGGAGCAGGAATCCAAATCTCAGGACTTCGCGAAGGTCGCCCAGGTCATCTACAACCGGCTGCACGCCCACCACACGCTGGAATTCGACTCGACGGTCAACTACCCGCTGGACCGCCGCGAGGTGGCCACCACCGACGCCGACCGCGCCCAGAAGACGCCGTGGAACACCTACGTGTCGCAGGGGCTGCCCGCGACGGCGATCTGTTCGCCCGGTGTCGACGCCCTGCACGCCGCCGAGCACCCCGAGCCCGGTGACTGGTTGTACTTCGTCACCATCGACGCCCAGGGGACGACGCTGTTCACCAAGGATTATCAGCAGCACCTGGCCAATATCGAGCTGGCTAAGCGCAACGGTGTCCTCGATAGCGCGCGCTGACGGCGCCCCCCGCAAGGCGGCGGTGCTCGGCAAGCCGATCGCCCACTCGAAGTCCCCGCAACTGCACCTGGCCGCGTACCGGGCGCTGGGATTGCACGACTGGACCTACGAGCGCATCGAGTGCGACGCCGAGCAGCTGCCCGGGGTGGTCGGCGGTTTCGGCCCCGAGTGGGTCGGGGTGTCGGTGACCATGCCGGGCAAGTTCGCCGCGCTGCGGTTCGCCGACGAGCGCACCGAACGGGCGGAGCGGGTGGGGTCGGCCAACACCCTGGTCCGCACGCCGGCGGGCTGGCTGGCCGACAACACCGACATCGACGGCGTCGCGGGGGCGCTGGCGTCACAAGGGGAGGTGGCCGGCCCCGCGCTGGTGTGCGGCTCGGGCGGCACCGCGCCGGCGGCCGTCCTGGGGCTGGCCCAACTGGGTGTCGCCGCCATCACCGTCGTCGCCCGCAACCCGGACAAGGCCGCCCGGCTGGTGGACCTCGGCACGGGCGCCGGGGTGCCGACGCGGTTCGTGGCTCTGGACAGCGACGGGCTGGCGGGCGCCGTGGCCGCCGCCGAGGTGCTGGTCAGCACCATCCCCGCGGACGTCGCGGCGCGGTACGCGGACACCTTCGCGCCGATCCCGGTGCTGCTCGACGCCGTCTACGACCCGTGGCCGACGCCGCTGGCCGCCGCGGTGGCCGCCGCCGGCGGTCGCGTGATCAGCGGGCTGCAGATGCTGCTGCACCAGGCGTTCACCCAAGTCGAGTTGTTCACAGGGCTCCCGGCGCCGCGCGAGGCCATGGCCGCGTCCCTGGGCTAGCGTCCCGCGGCATGCGGATGACGGCGGCGCTCGCGGTGCTGGCCTGGCTGGCGGTGTTGAGCGGTTACGACGTTCGCAAGCGCCGGTTGCCGAATCTGCTGACGCTGCCCGGGGCCGGGGTGATCCTGCTGGTGGCCGCAGTGGCCGGGCACGGCTGGCCGGCGCTGGCCGGGGCGGCCGCGCTGACCGCGGTCTATCTGCCGGTGCACCTGGTGGCGCCGGCGGGGATGGGGGCCGGGGACGTCAAGCTGGCGATCGGCCTGGGCGCGCTGGCCGGTTGCTTCGGCGCCGCGGTGTGGTTCCTGGCGGCGCTGGCCGCGCCGCTGCTGACCGTGGCGTGGGCCCTGCTGGGTCGACTCGCCGGCCGGGCGGGCGCCGCGGCGGTGCCACACGGCCCGTCGATGTGCGTGGCCACCGCCGTCGCGATCGGGCTGGCTCAGGCCTGAGCGCGGCGCGCGGATTTAAGGCCACCCCGGCGCACATGGGAAGATGATCGGGTGTTGCGTTGGATCACCGCCGGGGAGTCGCATGGCCGCGCGTTGGTGGCCATGCTCGAGGGCATGGTCGCCGGCGTGGAGGTCACCTCCACCGACATCGCCGACCAATTGGCCCGCCGCCGGCTCGGTTACGGCCGCGGCGCGCGGATGAAGTTCGAGCGCGACGCGGTGACCGTGCTGTCCGGGGTGCGCCACGGGATCACGCTGGGCGGCCCGATCGCCATCGAGATCGGCAACACCGAGTGGCCCAAGTGGGAGACCGTGATGGCCGCCGACCCGGTCGATCCGGCGGAGCTGGCCAACGTCGCGCGCAACGAACCGCTCACCCGGCCGCGGCCCGGCCACGCCGATTACGCGGGCATGCTCAAGTACGGCTTCGACGACGCCCGCCCGGTGCTGGAGCGGGCCAGCGCGCGGGAGACCGCCGCCCGCGTCGCGGTGGGCACCGTCGCGCGCTCCTTCCTGCGCCAGGCGCTCGGCGTCGAGGTGCTCTCCCACGTCATCGCGATCGGTCCGTCGGCGCCCTACGACGGCCCGCCGCCGTGCCCCGAGGACCTGCCCGCGATCGACGACAGCCCGGTGCGCGCCTTCGACAAGGCCGCCGAAGAAGCGATGATCACCGAGATCGAGGCGGCCAAGAAGGACGGCGACACGCTCGGCGGTGTGGTCGAGGTGGTGGCCCTGGGCCTACCGGTCGGGCTGGGCTCGTTCACCAGCGGCGACAACCGGCTGGACAGCCAGCTCGCCGCCGCGGTCATGGGCATCCAGGCCATCAAGGGCGTGGAGATCGGCGACGGCTTCGAGACGGCGCGCCGCCGCGGCAGCCGCGCCCACGACGAGATGTATCCCGGGCCTGACGGGGTCGTCCGCTCGACCAACCGCGCCGGCGGCCTCGAGGGCGGCATGACCAACGGCCAGCCGCTGCGGGTGCGCGCCGCGATGAAGCCCATCTCCACCGTGCCGCGGGCGCTGGCGACCGTCGACATGGCGACCGGCGGCGAGGCCGTCGCCATCCACCAGCGGTCGGACGTCTGCGCGGTGCCGGCCGCCGGCGTCGTGGTCGAGGCGATGGTGGCGTTGGTGCTGGCGCGGGCGGCGCTGGAGAAGTTCGGCGGCGACTCGCTCACCGAGACCCGCCGCAACATCGAGGCGTATCAGCGCGCGGTGGCCGACCGGGAGTCGCCGGCCGCGCGGGGTACCGCGTGATGGCCCCCAGGGCCGTACTCGTCGGGCTGCCGGGCTCGGGCAAGTCCACCATCGGCAGGCGGCTGGCCAAGGCGCTCGGCGTCGAGTTCCTCGACACCGACGCCGCGATCGAGCAGCGGACCGGCCGCAGCATCGCCGACATATTCGCCACCGACGGCGAGCAGGAGTTCCGCCGCATCGAGGAGGAAGCGGTGCGTGCCGCGCTGGCCGACCACGACGGCGTGGTGTCGCTCGGCGGCGGGGCCGTCACCAGCCCCGGGGTCTGCGAGGCGCTCGCCGGCCACACCGTCATCTACCTGGAGATCAGCGCCGGCGAAGGCGTGCGGCGCACCGGCGGCGGCGCCGTGCGCCCCCTGCTCGCCGGCCCCGACCGCGCCGAGAAATACCAGGCGCTGATGGCCAAGCGGGTGCCGCTGTACCGGCGGGTGTCGACGATTCGCGTCGACACCAATCGCCGCAATCCCGGCGCGGTGGTGCGCTACATCGTGTCCAGGCTGCAGACGCCCGAGAACGCCCACGCGGAGGCCACAACATGACCCGCACCGATCCGGTCACCGTCGAGGTGGCGGTCGACCCGCCCTATCCGGTGGTCATCGGCACCGATCTGGGCGAGGAGCTGGTCGACCTGCTCTGCGACCGGCACCGGGTGGCCGTCGTGCACCAGCCGGTGCTGGCACACACCGCCGAGGCGATCCGAAACCGGTTGGCGGACAAGGGCGTCGACGCGCACCGCATCGAGATCCCGGACGCCGAGGCCGGAAAGGACCTGCCGGTGGTCGGCTTTCTCTGGGAGGTGTTGGGCCGCATCGGGATCGACCGCAAAGACGCCGTGGTCAGCCTCGGCGGCGGCGCCGCCACCGACGTCGCCGGCTTCGCGGCGGCCACCTGGCTGCGCGGTGTCGACATCGTCCACGTCCCCACCACGTTGCTCGGCATGGTCGACGCGGCCGTCGGCGGCAAGACGGGCATCAACACCGACGCGGGCAAGAACCTGGTGGGCGCCTTCCACCAGCCGCTCGCGGTGTTCGTCGACCTGGCGACCCTGGAAACGTTGCCGCACAACGAACTCGTCGCCGGGATGGCCGAAGTGGTCAAGGCGGGCTTCATCGCCGACCCGGCGATCCTCGATCTCATCGAGGCCGACCCGCAGGCCGCCGTGGACCCCACGGGCGACGTGCTGCCGGAGCTGGTCCGGCGCTCGATCGCCGTCAAGGCGCGGGTCGTCGCCGCCGATGAGAAGGAGTCGGAGCTGCGCGAAATCCTCAACTACGGCCACACTTTGGCGCACGCGATCGAGCGCAGGGAGCGCTACGAGTGGCGCCACGGGGCCGCGGTGTCGGTGGGCCTGGTGTTCGCCGCGGAGCTGGCGCGGCTGACCGGCCGGCTCGACGACGCGACCGCCCAGCGCCACCGCACGGTCCTGTCGGCGCTCGGGCTGCCGGTCGGTTATGACGCCGACGCGCTGCCGCAGCTGCTCGAATACATGGCTCAGGACAAGAAGTCCCGCGCCGGCGTGCTGAGGTTCGTGGTCCTCGACGGACTGGCCAAGCCGGGGCGGCTGGCCGGGCCGGACCCGTCGCTGCTGGCAGCGGCGTACGACGGGATAGCTTCGTGAGGGTCAACGTCAACGTGCAAGTCATCAACGGCCCGAACCTGGGCCGGCTGGGCCGCCGCGAGCCCGACGTGTACGGGGACACCACGCACGAGGAACTGGCCGCGCTGATCGAGCGCGAGGCCGCCGCGCTCGGCCTGGAAGCGGTTGTGCGGCAGAGCGATAGCGAAGCCCAGCTGCTGGACTGGATTCATGCGGCGGCCGACGCGGGCGAACCCGTGATTCTCAACGCCGGTGGACTGACCCACACGTCGGTCGCGCTGCGCGACGCCTGCGCCGAGCTGCGCGCGCCGCTGATCGAGGTGCACATCTCCAATGTGCATGCCCGCGAGGAGTTTCGGCGCCACTCGTACCTCAGCCCGGTCGCAACCGGGGTGATCGTCGGGCTGGGGATCCAGGGCTACCTGCTCGCCCTGCGCTACCTGGCGGACGCCGCCAAGCGCTAAGCCTTGTGCTAACCCTTGTCCGAGTCCGGCTTGGTGGGCTCGTCGCCGACCTTGCGGATCACCTCGGTTTTGGGATCGTCCTCGGTCTTGGCGATCGTCTCGGTGGGGGCGTCACGCTCGGTCGCTTCCGTGGGGGCATCCCGCTCGGCCGTCGCGACCGCCGCGGTCCGCTCCTCGTGCTGCGCCGCGGCCGCCGGGATCTCCCCGGTCGGCGCGTCGTCACCGCGCACCGCGGAGAACACGTCGGTGTCCGCCCGCTCCTCGTCGGCCCCCGGCCGGCGGGGCGGGGGATTGCGGTCCACCCGCCAGCGGCCGATGGTGACGCCGATGATCCCGGGCAGGAACACGCACAGCGCGGTGAACGCCGCGAACGTGGTCACCTCGTTGATCAGGCCGCCGGTGTAGAGACCCTTGTACACCAGCGCGATGAGCCAGGAGACGGCGCCGGACAGCACGCCGGCCACCAGGCCGGCCAGCAGCCAGGTCATCGCCAGATCCCGGCGCCGGTCCGGGTCCGGGTTCGCAATTGCGTCGGCCCGGCCGTCCAAAACCCCCCACACGGCCACGCCGATTATGAACAGAAGCAGCAGCACCACGCTAAAGAGCCCGGCCTGCGTCTGCCACGCGTTGATCAACGCCCCCTGGAACAAGCGAACGACGACCATCGCCGCGGCGTACACCAATCCGCGCAGCATCCAGTTAGTCATGGGCAATCAGCGTAGCGAGTACCGTCAAGGGTCGTGACACATTCTCAGCGTCGGGACAACCTGAAAGCCCAAATCGGGGCCGTCGGACTGGACGCCATGCTGGTCAGCGACCTGCACAACGTGCGCTACCTGTCCGGTTTCACCGGATCCAACGGCGCGTTGCTGGTGTTCGCCGACGATCGCGACCCAGTGCTGGCCACCGACGGCCGGTATCGCACCCAGGCCGCCGAGCAGGCGCCGGGGCTCGAGATCGCCATCGAGCGGGCCCTCGGGCGGCATCTGGTCGGCCGGGCCGCCGAGGGCGGCGTGGGGAGGCTGGGGTTCGAGAGCAATGTGGTGACCGTCGACGCGTTCGACGCCCTGACCGGCGAGCTCGGCGAGCGCAAGGCGGACACCGAGCTGGTGCGGGCCGCGGGAACCGTCGAGGCGCTGCGTGAGGTCAAGGACGACGGTGAGGTGGCGCTGCTGCGGCTGGCCTGCGAGGCGGCCGACGCCGCGCTCGCGGAGTTGGTGCAGCGCGGCGGCCTGCGGCCCGGGCGAACCGAGCGCGAGGTGAGCCGGGAGCTGGAGGCCCTGATGCTCGACCATGGCGCCGATGCGATCTCGTTCGAGACCATCGTGGCGGCCGGCGCGAACTCGGCGATCCCGCACCACCGCCCCACCGACGCGCCGCTGGCGGCGGGCGACTTCGTCAAGATCGACTTCGGCGCGCTGGTGGCCGGCTATCACTCCGACATGACCCGCACGTTCGTGCTCGGCAAGGCCGCCGATTGGCAATTGGAGATCTACCAGCTGGTCGCCGACGCCCAGCGGGCCGGCCGGGAGGCGCTGCGGCCGGGCGCGAGCCTGCGCGACGTCGACGGCGCGGCGCGGCAGATGATCGTCGACGCGGGGTACGGCGAGCAGTTCGGCCACGGGCTGGGGCACGGTGTGGGGTTGCAGATCCACGAGGCGCCGGGGATCGGGGCCACCTCCACCGGCACCCTGCTGGCGGGTTCGGTGGTCACCGTCGAGCCGGGCGTCTACCTCCCCGGCCGCGGCGGCGTGCGCATCGAGGACACCCTGGTCGTGCCCGACGAGGCGGCGGCGACCGGCGGGTGCGCACCGGAACTGCTGACCAGGTTCCCCAAGGAGCTGGCCGTTCTCGGCTAGCCGAACCTGGGCATTTGGCGGATCGGCGCCCCGGGGTAGAGTCGGGGGGCGTGAGCGGGGTGGAGCCAATCGAACGTGGTTTGGCGCGCCTGCGGGACTTCCGGTGGGACATCCACGCCCAGCCCTTGCGGGAGATGCGGCTAGAGATCGACATCGTGTATTTCACCGTCCCCGTGCCGTTCACCGGCGGTCGAGGCCTGAGCGTTCCCTTCTTGACGATGATCAAGCGGATGCCCCCTGCGGCCACCAAGCCGGCCGAGGCCGGCCCCTAGCGCGTGCGGCGGGCTTCCCGCCGGCCCCCGGGCCACCCGACGCGCGGGTCGCTGCCGCGACGCGATTTAGACTGACGGACACATTGCAGACAGTCGGAGAACGACTGTCCATCCCCTAGGAGAGACACCGAACCGTGGCAAGCACCGCCGATTTCAAGAACGGACTGGTGCTGGTGATCGACGGCCAGCTATGGCAGATCGTCGAGTTCCAGCACGTCAAACCGGGCAAGGGCCCGGCCTTCGTGCGCACCAAGCTGAAAAACGTGCTGTCGGGCAAGGTCGTCGACAAGACCTACAACGCCGGCGTGAAGGTGGAGACCGCCACCGTCGACCGGCGCGACACCACCTACCTCTACCGAGACGGCTCGGACTTCGTGTTCATGGACAGCCAGGACTACGAGCAGCATCCGCTGCCGGAGTCGCTGGTCGGCGACGCCGCCCGGTTCCTGCTGGAGGGGCTGCCGGTGCAGGTGGCGTTCCACAACGGGGCGCCGCTCTACATCGAGCTGCCGGTTTCGGTCGAGATGGAGGTCACCCACACCGAGCCGGGGCTGCAGGGTGACCGGTCCAGCGCCGGCACCAAACCCGCCACCGTGGAGACCGGGGCCGAGATCCAGGTGCCGCTGTTCATCAACACCGGCGACAAGCTGAAGGTGGACACGCGCGACGGCAGCTACCTGGGGCGCGTCAACGCGTGAGCAGGCCCGTCAAGGGACGCCACCAGGCCCGCAAGCGCGCCGTCGACCTGCTGTTCGAGGGCGAGGCCCGCGGGCTGGGCGCGGGCGAGGTGGTCGACCTGCGGACCGCGCTGGCCGAGGCCAACCCCGACGTGGCGCCGCTGCAGCCCTACACGGTCGCGGCCGTCCGCGGGGTCGGCGAGCACGCCGCCCACATCGACGATCTGATCAGCTCCCACCTGCAGGGCTGGACGCTGGACCGGCTGCCCGCCGTCGACCGCGCGATCCTGCGGGTCGCCGTGTGGGAGCTGCTCTACGCCGACGACGTCCCGGAGCCGGTCGCCGTCGACGAGGCCGTGCAGCTGGCCAAGGAGCTGTCCACCGACGAGTCCCCGGCCTTCGTCAACGGCGTGCTTGGTCAGGTCATGCTGGTGACGCCGCAGATCCGGGCCGCCGCCGCGGCGGTCCGGTCCGCTGCCGCCGGCGGGCCGGAGGACGAGGGCCCCGACGGGTGACCCGGCTGGAGCTGCGCGTCGTCGTCGCGGGGTTGTTGGCCGCGACGGTGGTGCTGGGCGCCGTCGTCTGCGCCGCCTTCGGGTGGAGCATCGTGGCGTCGGCGCTGTCCATCTACGCGCTCGCCGTGGGCGCCTGGCTTTATCACTGTGTCGAACGCCTGATCGTGGCACGCCGCATCAGCACCGTCCGCTCGGCCGCCAGGCCGCTGCAGCCGCTGCTGCCGGTGATGGCCGCGATCATGGGCCTGACGCAGTCGGTGGTCAGGTCCCTGACCGACGTGACCGAGTTGCCGGCCCGGCGCTGGGATCTCCCGGTCCTGCGCTGGGTCGACGGCACCCGGGCGAATCGGCAAGTCGTGGACGCCGACGACGAGCTGGAGGGCTGACCCGGGCTCACGCGAAACGATCACGCGGGCGGCGCGGCGGGGTGAGAATACAAGTCGCTCAGAAGAACAGGTGAGGTCATGACTCGATACACCACCCAGCCGCGACGACTCCGCGTTTCCGCGCTGGCGGCGGTGGCCAACCCGTCCTACGCCCGCGTCGACACCTGGAATCTGCTCGACGATGCGTGCCGCCACCTCGCCGAGGTCGACCTGGCCGGGCTCGACAAGACCCACGACGTGGCCCGGGTGAAGCGCCTGATGGACCGCATCGCCGCCTACGAGCGGTACTGGCTGTATCCCGGGGCGCAGAACCTCGCGGTCTTCCGCGCGCACCTGGAGAGCCTGTCCACGGTGCGGCTCACCGAAGAGGTGTCCATGGCCGTGCGGCTGCTGAGCGAATACGGCGACCGCGCAGGCCTGTTCGACACCTCCGCGCCGCTGGCCGACCAGGAGCTGGTGGCCCAGGCCAAACAACAGCAGTTCTACACCGTGTTGCTCGCCGACGACGCGCCCGACACGGCCCCCGACTGCCTGGCCGAATGCCTGCGGGCCCTGCGCAACCCCTCCGACGACGTGCAGTTCGAGATCCTGGTCGTCCCCAGCGTCGAAGACGCCATCACCGCGGTCGCGCTGAACGGCGAGATCCAGGCCGCCATCATCCGCGACGACCTGCCGCTGCGGTCCCGCGACCGGCTGCCGCTGATGAACACGCTGCTGGGGCCGAACGAGGACGCGGGCGACCTCATCCCCGACCACGCCAACGACTGGGTGGAGTGCGGCGAGTGGATCCGCGAGCTGCGGCCCCATATCGACCTGTATCTGCTCACCGACGAGTCGATCGCGGCGGGCGACGACACCGAGCCCGACGTCTACGACCGGACGTTCTACCGGCTCAACGACGTCACCGACCTGCACAGCACGGTGCTTGCCGGGCTGCGGAACCGGTATGGCACGCCGTTTTTCGATGCGCTGCGCGCGTACGCGGCGGCGCCGGTCGGCCAGTTCCACGCCCTGCCCGTCGCGCGCGGTGCCAGCATCTTCAACTCGAAGTCGTTGCAGGACATGGGGGAGTTCTACGGCCGCAACATCTTCATGGCCGAGACGTCGACCACGTCCGGCGGCCTCGACTCGCTGCTCGACCCGCACGGCAACATCAAGAAGGCGATGGACAAGGCCGCGCACACCTGGAACTCCGACCACACGTATTTCGTCACCAACGGGACCTCCACCGCCAACAAGATCGTGGTGCAGTCCCTGACCCGCCCGGGCGACATCGTGCTGATCGACCGCAACTGCCACAAGTCGCACCACTACGGGCTGGTGCTCGCCGGCGCGTACCCGCTGTACCTGGACGCGTATCCGTTGCCGCAGTTCGCGATCTACGGGGCGGTGTCGCTGCGCACGATCAAGCAGACGCTGCTGGACCTGGAAGCGGCCGGCCAGTTGGACCGGGTGCGCATGCTGCTTCTGACGAACTGCACCTTCGACGGTGTGGTCTACAACCCGTTGCAGGTTATGGAGGAGGTGCTGGCGATCAAGCCGGACATCTGCTTCCTGTGGGACGAGGCGTGGTACGCGTTCGCCACGGCCGTGCCGTGGGCCCGGCAGCGCACGGCGATGGTGGCGGCCGAGCGCCTCGAGCAGATGCTGGCCTCGCCGGATTACGCTGCGCAGTACCGGGATTGGGCGGCCGGTATGGATGGAGTCGACCGGTCGGAGTGGGTCGACCGCCCGCTGTTACCCGACCCGACCCGCGCGCGGGTCCGGGTCTACGCGACGCACTCGACGCACAAGTCGCTGTCGGCGCTGCGCCAGGCGTCGATGATCCACGTCCGCGACCAGGACTTCAACGCCCTGGCGCGCGACGCGTTCGGTGAGGCGTTCTTGACCCACACGTCGACCTCACCGAACCAGCAACTGCTGGCGTCCCTGGACTTGGCCCGTCGGCAGGTCGACATCGAGGGTTTTCAGCTGGTCCGGCAGACCTATGACATGGCGCTGGTGTTCCGCCATCGGGTGCGCCGAGACCGGCTGATCAGCAAGTGGTTTCGCATCCTCGACGAGTCCGACCTGGTGCCCGAGGAATTCCGGGCTTCGTCGGTGAGCTCCTACCGGGAGGTCCGCCAGGGCGCGCTGGCCGAGTGGAACGAGGCGTGGCGCTCCGACCAGTTCGTGCTGGACGCGACGCGGGTGACCCTGTTCGTCGGCAAGACAGGGATGAACGGCTACGACTTCCGCGAGAAGATCCTGATGGAGCGCTTCGGCATCCAGATCAACAAGACGTCGATCAACAGCGTGCTGCTGATCTTCACCATCGGTGTGACGTGGTCGAGCGTGCATTATCTGCTCGATGTGTTGCGAAGGGTGGCAACCGATTTCGATCGCGCGGACAACGCGGCCAGCATCGCCGACCGGGCGTTGCACCAACGGCAGGTCGAGGAGATCACGCAGGACCTGCCGCACCTGCCCGACTTCAGCGAGTTCGACGTCGCCTTCCGGCCCGTCGACGCGTGCATCTTCGGCGACATGCGGTCGGCCTTCTACGCCGGGTACGAGGAGTCCGACCGCGAGCATGTCCTGATCGGCATGGCGGGGCGGCGGCTGGCCGAAGGCAAGACGCTGGTGTCCACCACGTTCGTGGTGCCCTACCCGCCGGGCTTCCCGGTGCTGGTCCCCGGTCAGGTGGTGTCCAAGGAGATCATCTACTTCCTGGCCCAGCTGGACGTCAAAGAGATCCACGGCTACAACCCCGACCTGGGGCTCTCGGTGTTCACCGAGTCGGCCCTGGCGCGGATGGAGGCCCAGCGCAGCGCCGCGACGGCCGCGGTCGGTTCGGCGTTTCCGGCCTTCGAGTTGCCCTCGGACGCCTCGGGACTCAACGGCGCGTTCAACGGCAACGGTGCCGCACAGGCCGTCAGCGAAGACGCTTGAGCCTAGCGACCCGGCTGGGCCGACGCCTGCGGTTGCGGCCGGCCCAGTTCGCCCCGCCGGATCCCCCGCGCGATCTCGTCGCTGCGGGCGGTGCTGCCGGCTGGAGCCGTCTCTGGGCAGCTGCAGCTGAGGGTGTTGAACGGGCTCGAGTCGGCGCCCGCCGGTGCCACCCCCACCAGCCCGGAGCCCAGGACGATGGCGAGGCAGGCCAGCATTCGTATGGTCGCGCGGTTGTTGCGGCGCGCAATGCGTGCAGTACCTGACATGACGACGTCAGCCTAGGAGTGGGCCGCTGAGAGGCCGCTGAGAAGCCCGCTGAGCTGGGTGTTCTCCGGTCCCCCGGGCCTGCAGGATCGGGCCCCTGCAGAATCTTCAGGTGTGCAGTTGCCTCGCCTCCCGCACTGGGGCATCCCCGCCCGCTCGGCCGCGGTGTCGGCGGTCGTCGTGCTGTGCGCGCTAGCCCTGGCGGGCGCGGGATTGGACGCGTTCCTGTATCGGTCGCTGCTGACGGGCGTCGATTATGCCGCCGCCGAGAGGGTGCGCGACCTGAGGAAGGCGCTGCAGTCCGATCCGCCGGCCGGCCTCGACAGCTCCCTGTTGACCACCGACCAACGGGTGGTCGCCATTCAAGTGATCGCCCCGGACGGTCAGGTGGTGAGACGGTCGCGCTCGGCACCCGCCACGCCGCTCGTTCCGGTCGGGGAGTTCGGCTGGGGTCTGCGTCGCGGCTTGTCCGACGACGCGGTGGCCGGTGACGACATGCGCGTCAGCGGTCAGCGGGTCACCACCGCATCCGGTGACTACACGGTGCTGGTGGGCGGCGGGAGCCGGGCGGTCGAGGCGACCGCGCGGACCGTGGCTTTGCTGCTGGCGTGCGGCGCGCCGATCGTCATCGCGGGGGCGGCGGCCGCGACGTTCTGGCTCGTTCGCCGGTCACTGCGATCCGTGGACGCGATCCGCGCGCGCGTGGCCGAGATCTCGACATCGGATCTGGCCGAACGGGTTCCGGTGCCGGAGGGCCACGACGAGATCGCCGCGCTGGCGGCCACCATGAACCAGATGTTGTCCCGCATCGAAGCGGGCCACCGCGCGCAGCAACGTTTTGTCGGTGACGCGTCGCATGAACTGCGCAGTCCGCTGGCCACCATCATCTCCGGGCTGGAGGTCGCCGAGGCGCACCCCGATCTGCTCGACGCGGAGTTGGCGGTCAACACGCTGCTGCCCGAGGCGCAACGCATGCACACGCTGATCGAAGACCTGCTGCTGCTGGCCAGGGCCGACGAGCAAAGCCTGTTGCGCCGAAAGGAAGAGCTGGCCCTCGATGACGTCGCCGCCGTCGAGGCGGCCCGCGCGCGACGCGGGGCGAACTGCGCGATCGACACCGATCTTTGCGCGGTGCGGTGCACCGGTGACCCGGTGGCCATCTCGCGGATGATCCGCAACCTGGTGGAAAACGCCGTCCGCCACGCGGATTCGCGCGTTGTCCTGACGGTCGGCGGCAGCGGGGAGACGGCGATCCTCACCGTCAGCGACGACGGCCCCGGAATCCCTCCGGGCGACCGGGCCCGGGTGTTCGAACGCTTCGTGCGCCTGGATTCGGACCGGGCCCGCAGCGGCGGGGGAGCCGGGTTGGGCCTCGCGATCGTCGCCGAGATCGCGGCCGCCCACGGCGGCACGGTCACCATCGACGGCTCGCCGGGCGGCGGAACCCGAATGACCGTGTCCCTGCCGCAGCGCGGGCCTCAGCACAACAGCCGGTAACCGACGCCGCGGATCGTCTCGATGGTGTTGGTACCGAAGGGAATGTCGATCTTGCGACGCAGATATCCCACGTATACCTCGACCACGTTGTCGGGGCCGTGGTAGTGGGCGTCCCACACGTTGCGCAGGATTTCGGCCTTGGTCACCACCATGTCCTTGTTGCGCATGAGGAATTCGAGCACCCCGAATTCCCTGGGCGTCAAAGCGATCGGGGTGGAATCGCGGTGGACGGTGTGGCGCGCGGGGTCCAGCACCAACGATCCGGCGGTCAGCGCCGCCGGCCGCTCCGGCACGCCGCGACGCACCAGCGCCCGCAGCCGCGCCACGAGCACCCGGAACGAGAACGGTTTGGTCAGGTAGTCGTCGGCGCCCAGGTCGAACGCGTCGGTCTCGTCGTACTCGCCGTCCTTGGCGGTCAGCATGAGGACCGGTGTCCACACGTTTCGCGCCCGCATCCGGCGCAACACCTCGTATCCGCTCTGGCCGGGCAGCATGATGTCGAGGACCACCACGTCGAAGCTGTTCTCGATGGCCTCCCGCAGGCCGTCGACACCCGTGCCGACGTTCACGACGACGAACCCCTCGGCCTCCAGGCCCCGGGCCAGGGTCGCCGACAGCCGCGCTTCGTCCTCGACGAGCAGGACCCTCACGTCGTCACGCTTCTTGGTGGGCCGCACCGGGGTGGCGTCCTGGACGCTGCGGCAGTACGACGAGCAGCGCCACGATGATCGCCGCGATCACCGCCGAGGCCAGCGGGCGGCTCAGGGCCAGGCCGCCGTCGGCGACCGGCTTGTCGATGAAGTCGCCCACCGTCGCGCCGAACGGGCGGGTCAAGATGAACGCGACCCAGAACAGTACGACGCGCGAGACGGACGTCCAGTAGTAGAGCGCCACGACCGCGGCGAGGCCGGCCGCGAACACCAGCGCGCCGCGCTCGTAACCGAAGTCGCGAGTGTCGGCGAGCCAGTCGCCGAGCGCGGTGCCCAGGGTCTGGGAGAACGTGATTGTCGCCCAGTAGAACGTCTCCACTTTGGGCGTCGAGACGGTGGTGACCGACACCGTGCCCTGCGACCAGCGCCACACGGCCAAGGTTGCCAAGAGGCAAGCCAACAACAGGAGCGACCCGCCGGTGTAGCCGATGCCGAGCGATCGGTCGGCGAAGTCGGCCAGCGTCGTACCGAACGTCGTCGAGGCCACGATGGTCGCCCAGTACAGCGCGACGTGAAAGCGCCTGGCGAAGATCTGCGCGGCTACCAGCGCCACCAGCGCGACGCCGAACAGCGCGACCCCCGCCGCGTAGCCCCAGTTCAGGGTCATCGTGACGGTGTCACCACCCGTCTCGCCCAGCGTGGTGGCGAAGATCTTGATGATCCAGAATCCCAGGGTGACCGCCGGCACCTTGGTCAACGCCTGCCGCGAAACGTCACTCATGCCCAGTCAACTTCCAGTGTCGGTGTTGATGCATTTCTAGGGTAGCGGCGCTGAGAAAACGCTGAGTACACGCATAAGGGAACACTGTGTCCGCGCTGTGAATCGCAGTCTCGCCATGGTTGCCGGGCCTCTATCGTAACTCCAACGCGCAGAACGCTTTCCGCAGATCAGGCACCGCGGCCCCCGCCCAGATTCTGAGTACCTGTTATCAATTACCTTAGTATTCAATGAGTTACGGTGCGTGCGGCGCCGGGCGCCCGTCGAACGCCGTGCCACCATGGATTTCATGTTTGCGGAAGCCGGCAGCGTCGGTCGCCTCGGCGCGGGTGCGCGCTGGTCCGTCATGGTCGTCTCCCTGGGGGTGACGGCGACGTCGTTCCTCTTCATCAACGGCGTTGCGTTTCTCATTCCCTCGCTGCAGGCGCGCCGCGGCATCCCGTTGGCCGAAGCCGGCCTGGTGTCGTCCATGCCCAGTTGGGGCATGGTGGTGACGCTGGTGCTGTGGGGCTGGATATTGGACCGGGTCGGTGAGCGGGTTGTGCTGACGGCCGGTTCGGTGCTCACCGCGGCGGCGGCCTGTGCCGCGGCGTCGGCCCATTCGATGCTGGCCGTCGGCGTCTTCTTGTTTCTCGGTGGGATGGCGGCGGCCAGCTGCAACACCGCCGGCGGGCGGCTGGTGTCGGCATGGTTCCCGTCGCACCAGCGGGGCCTGGCGATGGGCATTCGTCAGACCGCGCAGCCGTTGGGTATCGCCTTGGGCGCCTTGGTGATACCGGAGCTGGCCGAGCGCGGGCCTCGCTCGGGGTTGATGTTCCTGGCGCTCATGTGCACGGTGGCGGCGGTGGCCAGCGCGCTGGGCATCGTCGATCCGCCCCGGAAATCACGCAAGGCGGCCACCGGCGCGGAACTGGCCAGCCCGTATCGAGGGTCGTTCGTACTGTGGCGAATTCACGCGGTGAGCGCGCTGCTGATGATGCCGCAGACGGTGACCGTGACGTTCATGTTCGTGTGGCTGATGAATCGGCACGGCTGGTCGGTGGCGGCCGCCGGCGGCCTGGTCACCGTCTGTCAGCTGCTGGGGGCGGTGGGCCGGATCGCGGTCGGTCGCTGGTCGGACCGCGTCGGCTCGCGGATGCGGCCGGTCCGCGCCGTCGCCATCGCCGCCGCGCTGGCCCTGTTGCTGCTGGCTTTCACCGACGCCACCGGTTCGAGCTATGACGTGGTGCTGATGGTCGCCATCTCGGTGCTCGCGGTGCTCGACAACGGCCTTGAGGCCACCGCGATCACCGAGATCGCCGGGCCGTTCTGGAGTGGTCGCGCGTTGGGCCTGCAGAACACCGCGCAACGGCTGATGGCTGCGGCCGGTCCGCCGCTCTTCGGTGCGCTGATCGTTTCCGCCGAATACCCGCCGGCGTGGGCGCTGTGCGCGTTGTTCCCGCTGGCCGCGGTCCCGCTGGTGCCCACCGATTCCGAACGGCGCCCGGGCATACCGGATCGCGCCTCGCCACCGGGCGCCGGGCGCGACCGCGAGGTGATCGGCGTTTCGTGATCGCGCGCGGCGCGCTCGACCAAGCCGGGTAGCCGGCGATCGAGTGTGCGCTGACGGCTTTCGGCGTGCGGTCAGGGCGGCGACACGCCGGTAAGTCCCGCCTTGGACGCACACTCAAAAGGTCAGCGCAGGATCCTGGCGTAGAGCAGGCTGTCCTGCGGCTCGATCCCCAGATTGGGGTAGACGGCGTGGCGGGCCAGTCGCCCCTCCAGCACGAAACCGGCGCGCTCCAGCAGCCGCGCCGAGCGCTCGTTGTCGACGTTGCAGGTGGCCCACACCCGATACACCGCCCGGTCGCTGTCCAGCGCGTTCAGCAGCATGTCGAGTACCTCGACCATCAGACCCTTGCCCCACCACCGCCGGCCCAGGCAGTAACCGATTTCGACCGAGTGCGGTACCGGGCGCCGGCAGCTGGTCAGCCCCACGACCTCGCCGCTGTGCCGCAACTCGATCACCCAGGTCCGCTCGTCGGGCGTGGCGTTGAGTTTCTCGGTGATCACCCGCCGCGTCGCCGCCACGTCGGGATGCGGCGCCCACATCAGATACTTGGTGACCTCGGGGTCGCGGGCGACGCGCTGAAACAGTGCGCCGGCGTCGTCGAGCACGGGCCGGCGCAGCACCAGCCGGGGCCCGGTGATGCGGTCGGGTGGGTAATCGGCCACGGCGCTAGAGGCCGAGCGCCTGATAGGTGCGGCGAACGAATTTCGGTTGCACCGATTGGAGTTTCGCCAGCGAGGTGTTGCCGGCGACCGCCGCGGCCACGTCGGCGGACATGTCGGGCAGGTTCTGGACCAGATAGAGCAGGACCAGGTCGGCGGTCGGGTCGGCCTGCCACCACGTCCCGTAGGCGCCGGGCCAGCTGAAGGTTCCGAGCCCGCCCGGCCCGAACAGCGGCGCGCTCCTGGCCGGATCGGTCACCACCGACAGGTTCAGCCCGAAGCCGCGGCCCACCCAGTACGGCGCCCCCAGGAAGTTATGGCGCTTCTGCTCGTCGGTCAGCCGGTCGGTCCGCATCAGCCGGGCGGACTCGGCCGACAGCACCCGCACGCCGTCGATCGTTCCGCCGCCGAGCAGCATTCGCACGAACCGCAGGTAGTCGTCGGCGGTGGACCACAGGCCCCCGCCCGCGTTGGCGAACGAGGGCGGCCTGATGTGCGGCGGCCCCATCACGTCGTGGTGCAGTTGGCCCTGCTCGTCGAGCCGGTACATGGTCGCGGCGCGCCGGCGCGCCTCGGGGGAGACGAAGAACCCGGTGTCCGGCATGCCCACCGGGCCCAGCACCCGCTCGTCGAGCACCTGGTGGAACGGCTTGCCCTCGATGCGCGCCGCGATCACGCCCAGCAGGTCGATGGAATGGCTGTAGGTCAGCCGGTCACCCGGCTGGTGCACCAGCGGCAGCTTGGCCAGCTCGGCCAGCCAGGCGTCGGGCCCCTGGTTGAACGGCAGCCGCATGTAGGCCTTGGCGATCGGCCCGGACACCGAGAAGCTGTAGGCCAGGCCACTGGTGTGGGTGAGCAGGTCCTCGATCAGGATGGCGCGCCGCACCGGATGCGTCCGGTCCAGCGGGCCGTGCGGCTCATCGAGCACCCGCACGTCGGCCAGCTCCGGGACCCAGCGGACGACGGGGTCTTTCAGCGTCAGCTTGCCCTCGTCGACCAGGCTCATCACCGCGGCGACGGTGACCGGCTTGGTCATCGACGCGATCCGGAACAGCGTGTCCCGTTGCATCGGCAGGCCCGCGTCCACATCCTGATAACCGATTTCGTTGACCTGTAGCACTTCTCCGCGCCGCCAGACCATCGTCACCGCGCCGGCAAGCATGCCGGCGTCGCACACTTCGCGGATGGAGGCCGCGTTGACGTCGAGATTCACCCGAATCACGTTAGCGCCGGGCCCGGGGGCGCGGACGTCACACTAGGACTATCGCCCCTCCAGCGCCTTGTCCACCGTGGGATAGAGGTCGATGAACTCGTCGAGGCCGACGATGCGCAGCGGCCGGCTGGTGGCCGAGCCGTCGGCCGCCACCCGCAGCGAGGTCGGGCTGTCCTGGGTCAGGCGGTGCACCTCGACCAGCACGGTGATGCCGGCGGAGGAGAGGAAATCGACCTCGGTGAGGTCGATGACGAGCACCGCCGGCGTGCCGGACAGGGCGATGTCGATATGCGTGGCGAGCGAGGGCGCGGTGATGATGTCGACGACGCCGCTGACGTCCAGGATCACCGCCTCACCGGCATCGCGGCGGTTGACCCAAAACTCCTCGCTCATGACGATCCGAACCGTATCGCCTTCTCGCGACGACCGGTTAACCGGGCGGTAACCCGCTCGTTCCGGTTGGCGGTAACGGCCCAAAATTTCATGACGGTTTCGGTTGGGCAAAGGTACGGCAGCTCCCCGCGATCCCGGGGCCGACGTCGCCCGTCTGGCCTTAGTGTTGGTTGCTATGGGGGTTGCAATGGCCGCACTGAGCAATTGCGTGAAGCGCTGGCGCACAGCGCTTCACATCACGGTGTCGGCATCCGTCGTTGCCCTCGGACTTGCCGTCGCGCCCGTGGCTCACGCGGCCGCGGCCGCGGCGACGTTGTCGGTGGAACATGCGTGGCAGACCGGTTTCATCGCCAACTTCACCGTCACCAACCTGAGCACGGTGCCGCTAACCGATTGGCGGATTGACTTCGACATGCCGGCCGGACAATCCGTCCTGCACACGTGGAACAGCACCGTCACCCAATCGGGCACCCACTACGTTCTCACCCCCGCGAATTGGAATCGCACCATCGCACCCGGTGGTTCGGCCACGGGTGGCATGAGAGGCGTCGTGATCGGTTCCTTCGTGCCGCCGTCGAATTGCGTGCTCAACGGGCAATATCCCTGCACCTAGCGGCGACCGCGCAGCGCCCGGACGTACCAGAACGCCATCTCGACCTGTGTGCCGTCCACCTCGCGGCGCATCGTGGCGGGCTCCAGCGACTCGATGTGCCACCCCGCGCCGCCCAGGACGTCGCGCAGCGCCTGCTCGGAGACCGCCGGCCGGGGCCACCGGTCGTCGGGGGCGTTCGCGTCGGAGAAGCAGCTGATCAACAGCGTGGCGCCGGGCCTGGTCGCGCGGTGCACCGCGGCGGCGTAGCTGCGCTTGTCGTCGTCGTCGAGGCAGTGGAACATGCCGCTGTCGATGACGGTGTCGAACGCGTCGGTGTAGCCCGCCAGCTCGGTGGAGTCGGCGACCGCTAACGTGATGTCGACGCCGGCATCGGCGGCCCGGCGCTCGGCGGTGATCAGCGCGGTGGGCGAGATGTCCAGCCCAGTCACCCGGAACCCGTTCTGCGCCAGGTAGATGGCGTTGTCGCCGAGCCCGCAGCCGATGTCCAGGACGTCACCGTGGACCCAGCCCCCGCCATGCCACGCGATGACGTTGTCCTTGGGCGCCTTGGTGTCCCACGGCGGTGTCGTCATCGGCGGGATGCCCTCGCCGGGGCTCTCGCCGCGGTAGAGCGCGTCGAAGTCCATTCGCTGCAGTCCGGAGAAGCCTGAGCCGGTCATTTCCGCCAGGGTAGCGCGGCAAGTTGTGGCCGCGAGGCGGCCAAGCTCGCCTTCCGCCGGGACGCGTGGGGCGAAAGTGGCGCAGCGGGTGATCGGGCACGTCACCGCCCGTGCCGCGCGCCGCGTCCTTGCTAAGAAGTGCTACGCTGCCGGGCAGTCGACATCCTTTAACGATCCGTCCGGCGAGGCGGAGAAGGAGGTCAGGGTTTCGCATGGGTGCAGCGGGTGACACCGGCACCGGCCGCGAGTTGATGTCGGCGGCCGACGTGAGTCGCACCATTTCCCGTATCGCGCATCAGATCATCGAAAAGACCGCGTTAGATGACGCGAGCCGGTCCGCGCCCCGGGTGGTTCTGCTGGGCATTCCGACGCGCGGGGTGATCCTCGCCAGGCGGCTGGCCACCAACATCGCCGAATACAGCGGGGTCGACGTCGGTTGCGGCGCCCTCGACATCACCCTGTATCGCGACGACCTGATGCAGAAACCGCCGCGACCGCTGGAGGTCACCTCGATTCCGGCCGGCGGCATCGACGACGCGCTGGTCATCCTCATCGACGACGTGCTGTACTCCGGTCGCTCGGTCCGCTCGGCGCTGGACGCCCTGCGCGACGTCGGCCGCCCGCGGGTGGTGCAGCTGGCGGTGCTGGTCGACCGCGGCCACCGCGAACTGCCACTGCGCGCCGACTACGTCGGCAAGAACGTCCCCACCTCGCGCAGCGAGAGCGTGCACGTGCTGCTGAGCGAGCAGGACGGGCGCGACGCGGTGGTGATCTCGCGATGACGCGCCACCTGCTGGCCGCCGGCGATCTCAGCCGCGACGAGGCCACCGCCATCCTCGACGACGCGGACCGGTTCGCCGAGGCGCTGGTGGGCCGCGAGGTCAAGAAGCTGCCGACCCTGCGCGGCCGCACCGTGATCACGATGTTCTACGAGAACTCCACCCGCACCCGGGTGTCGTTCGAGGTGGCCGGCAAGTGGATGAGCGCCGACGTCATCAACGTCAGCGCCGCCGGATCGTCGGTGGGCAAGGGCGAGTCGCTGCGCGACACCGCCTTGACGCTGCGGGCCGCCGGCGCCGACGCGCTGATCATCCGCCACCCGGCGTCCGGTGCCGCCCACCTGCTGGCCGACTGGACGTGCGCCGGCAACGACTCCGGCCCCTCGGTGATCAACGCGGGTGACGGCACGCACGAGCACCCGACGCAGGCGCTGCTGGACGCGCTCACCATCCGCCAGCGCCTCGGCGGCATCGAGGGCCGGCGCGTCGTGATCGTCGGCGACATCCTGCACAGCCGGGTCGCCCGCTCCAACGTCATGCTGCTGAACACCCTGGGCGCGGAGGTGGTGCTGGTCGCGCCGCCGACGCTGCTGCCGGCCGGGGTCGACTCCTGGCCGGTCACCGTCTCGGGCGACTTCGACGCCGAGCTGCCCGCCGCCGACGCGGTGCTGATGCTGCGGGTGCAGGCCGAACGGATGAACGGCGGCTTCTTCCCGTCGGTGCGCGAATACTCCTCCCGATACGGGCTTTCGGATCGCCGCCAGGCCATGCTGCCCGGCCACGCCGTGGTGCTGCACCCGGGTCCGATGCTGCGCGGCATGGAGATCGCGTCGTCGGTGGCGGATTCGTCGCAATCGGCCGTGCTGCAACAGGTTTCCAACGGCGTGCACGTGCGGATGGCCGTGCTGTTCCACGTGCTGGTGGGTGCGGAATCCGCCGGAAAAGAGGGGGCGGCGTGAGCGTGCTGATCCGCGGGGTCCGGTTGTACGGCGAGGGCGACCGGGTCGACGTGCTTGTCGACGACGGCCAGATCGCCGACATCGGGCCCGGACTCGCCGAGACCGGAGGCCTCGAAAAAGATCTAGACGTCATCGACGCCACCGGCCAGGTGCTGCTGCCCGGCTTCGTCGACCTGCACACCCACCTGCGCGAGCCGGGCCGAGAATACGCCGAGGACATCGAAACGGGCTCGGCCGCAGCGGCTCTGGGCGGATATACCGCCGTGTTCGCGATGGCCAACACCAATCCCGTCGCCGACAGCCCGGTGGTCACCGACCACGTCTGGCACCGCGGCCAGCAGGTCGGCCTGGTCGACGTCCACCCCGTCGGGGCCGTCACCGTCGGATTGGCCGGCGCCGAACTCACCGAGATGGGCATGATGGCGGCCGGGGCCGCGCAGGTCCGGATGTTCTCCGACGACGGCAGCTGCGTGCACGATCCACTGGTGATGCGCCGGGCGCTCGAATACGCCACGGGCCTGGGGGTGCTGATCGCCCAGCACGCCGAGGAGCCCCGACTGACCGTCGGCGCCGTCGCCCACGAGGGACCCACCGCGGCCCGGCTGGGCCTCTCGGGATGGCCACGGGCCGCCGAGGAGTCGATCGTCGCCCGGGACGCGCTGCTGGCCCGCGACGCCGGCGCCCGCGTCCACATCTGCCACGCCTCCACCGCCGGTACCGTCGAGTTGCTCAAATGGGCCAAGGGGCAAGGCATCTCGATCACCGCCGAGGTCACCCCGCACCACCTGTTGCTTGACGACAGCAGGCTGGCCACCTACGACGGGCGCAATCGCGTCAACCCGCCGCTGCGCGAGGCCGCCGATGCTGTGGCGTTGCGCCAGGCCCTGGCCGACGGCGTCATCGACTGTGTGGCCACCGACCATGCGCCGCACGCCGAGCACGAGAAGTGCGTGGAGTTCGCGGCGGCGCGTCCGGGCATGCTGGGCCTGCAGACCGCGCTGTCGGTCGTGGTGCACACCATGGTGGCGCCCGGGCTGTTGACGTGGCGGGACGTCGCCCGGGTGATGAGCGAAAACCCGGCGCGCATCGTCGGACTGCCCGATCACGGCCGCCCGCTGGAGGTGGGGGAGCCGGCCAACCTGACGGTGGTGGACCCCGACGCCACCTGGACCGTCGCCGGGTCCGACCTGGCCAGCCGGTCGGCCAACACGCCCTTCGAGTCGATGGCCCTGCCCGCCACCGTCACGGCGACCCTGCTGCGCGGGAAGGTCACGGCTCGAGACGGGAAGTGCCCGGCATGAATTCAGGCACGCTGGTGGGGTCGCTGATCTTCGCGGCCGTGCTGGTGGTGGTGATCGCGGTGGTGATCCAGCTGATGATGCGCAGCTGGCGGCGCCGCTCGCAGCGGCAGGCGGAGCTGATCGGCCGGCTGCCCGACGTGCCCGACCAAGTGGGCGCGGCGACGATCACCACTCAAGGCCACTATTGCGGGTCGATGATGGCCCCGGGCTGGACTGAGCGGATCGCCGTCGGCGATCTGGGGTACCGGAGCAAGGCGGTGCTGACCCGCTATTCGAGCGGCATCATGGTGGACCGCTTACGCGCCCAACCGCTTTGGATTCCACGCGACTCGATCACCCACATCCGCATGGAGCGCGGCATGGGCGGCCGCGCCGGGGCCCGGATCGGGATCCTGGCGATTCGGTGGCGGCTGCCGTCGGGAGTCGAGATCGACACCGGCTTTCGGGCCAACCACCGCGACGAATACACCGAATGGCTGGAGTCCCAGCAGGAGGGAGCCCAGTGAACCGCGCGGCGACGATGCAGTGGGGGTACCGCCCGCTTGCGGGGGACGAAGCGATGTGGGGGCACCTCCCGCTCGCGGGGGAGAGGAGCGGCGCTCGTGACTAAGGCAGTACTGGTACTCGAGGACGGGCGCGTCTTCACCGGCACGCCGTTCGGCCAGGTCGGCCAAACTCTCGGCGAGGCCGTGTTTTCCACCGGCATGTCCGGGTACCAGGAGACGCTGACCGATCCCAGCTATCACCGGCAGATCGTGGTGGCCACCGCGCCGCAGATCGGCAACACCGGCTGGAACGCCGAGGACGCCGAAAGCCGCGGCGACAAGATCTGGGTCGCCGGCTACGCGGTGCGCGACCCGTCCCCGCGGGCGTCGAACTGGCGCGCCACCGGCACCCTGGAGGACGAGCTGGTGCGCCAGCACATCGTCGGGATCGCCGGCATCGACACCCGGGCGGTGGTGCG
Source organism: Mycobacterium sp. E342 (assembly GCF_001667665.1). Lineage (NCBI taxonomy): Bacteria > Bacillati > Actinomycetota > Actinomycetes > Mycobacteriales > Mycobacteriaceae > Mycobacterium > Mycobacterium sp. E342. The sequence continues at coordinate 7,284 of NZ_LZJM01000194.1, read as the reverse complement.
CCACCTGCGCACCCGCGGCTCGATGAAGGCGGGGGTGTTCTCCGGCGAGGCGCTCGCCGACCCGGCCGAGCTGGTGGAGCGGGTGCGGGGGCAGCAGTCGATGCTGGGTGCCGACCTCGCCGGCGAGGTCAGCACCCCGGAGCCCTACATCGTGGAACCCGAGGGCCCACAACGGTTTACCGTGGTGGCGCTGGACCTGGGCATCAAGACCAACACCCCGCGCAACTTCGCTCGTCGCGGCGTCCGCAGCCACGTGCTGCCGTCGTCGTCCAGCTTCGAACAGATCACCGACATCGCACCCGACGGCGTGTTCTTGTCCAACGGCCCCGGTGACCCCGCCACCGCCGACCACGTCGTCGCGCTCACCCGCGAGGTGCTGGGCGCCGGAATCCCGTTGTTCGGCATCTGTTTCGGCAACCAGATCCTGGGCCGGGCACTGGGCCTGTCCACCTACAAGATGGTCTTCGGCCACCGCGGCATCAACATCCCCGTCATGGACCACGCCACCGGTCGGGTGGCGGTGACCGCGCAGAACCACGGCTTCGCGCTGGAAGGCGAGGCGGGCCAATCCTTCGACACGCCGTTCGGGCCCGCCGTCGTCAGCCACACCTGCGCCAACGACGGGGTGGTCGAGGGCGTCAAACTCGCCGACGGGCGGGCCTTCTCGGTGCAGTACCACCCGGAGGCCGCCGCCGGCCCGCACGACGCGGAATACCTGTTCGACCAATTCATCGATCTGATGGCGGGTGAGAGATGACCGCGAGCGCCCGTGTCTGTACGGCGACACGCCGTAAACGGTGTACAAACGCGGTCGCTCGCGCCAAGAAAGAAAGGGGGCGCTAGTGCCGCGGCGCACCGATCTCAACCACGTGCTGGTGATCGGCTCGGGGCCGATCGTCATCGGCCAGGCGGCCGAATTCGACTACTCCGGCACCCAGGCCTGCCGGGTGCTGCGAGCGGAAGGGCTGCAGGTCAGCCTGATCAACTCCAACCCGGCGACCATCATGACCGACCCGGAGTACGCCGACCACACCTACGTCGAGCCCATCACCCCGGCCTTCGTCGAGCGGGTGATCGCGCAGCAGGCCGAGCGCGGCAACAAGATCGACGCGCTGCTGGCCACGCTGGGCGGGCAGACCGCGCTCAACACCGCCGTCGCGCTGTACCAGAACGGCGCGCTCGAGCGCCACGGTGTCGAGCTCATCGGGGCCGACATCGACGCCATCCAGCGCGGCGAAGACAGACAGATGTTCAAGGACATCGTCGCCAAGGTCGGCGGTGAATCCGCCCGCAGCCGAGTGTGTTTCACCATGGAAGAGGTCCGCGAGACGGTCGAGGAACTCGGCCTGCCGGTGGTGGTGCGGCCCAGCTTCACCATGGGCGGCCTCGGCTCGGGCATGGCCCGATCCGTCGAGGAGGTCGACCGGATGGCCGGCGCCGGCCTCGCCGAAAGCCCCAGCGCCAACGTGCTGATCGAGGAATCGATCTACGGGTGGAAGGAATTCGAGCTCGAGCTAATGCGCGACGGCAACGACAACGTCGTCGTGGTCTGCTCGATCGAGAACTTCGACCCGATGGGCGTGCACACCGGCGACTCGGTCACCGTCGCGCCGGCCATGACGCTGACCGACCGGGAATACCAGCGGATGCGGGACCTGGGCATCGCGATCCTGCGCGAGGTCGGGGTGGACACCGGCGGCTGCAACATCCAGTTCGCGATCAACCCGGTCGACGGCCGGCTGATCGTCATCGAGATGAACCCCCGGGTGTCGCGGTCCAGCGCGCTGGCCTCCAAGGCCACCGGCTTCCCGATCGCCAAGATCGCCGCCAAGCTGGCCATCGGGTACACCCTCGACGAGATCGTTAACGACATCACCAAGGAAACGCCGGCCTGCTTCGAACCCACCCTCGACTACGTCGTCGTCAAGGCGCCGCGGTTCGCGTTCGAGAAGTTCCCCGGGGCCGACCCCACCCTGACCACCACGATGAAGTCCGTCGGGGAGGCAATGTCGCTGGGCCGCAACTTCATCGAGGCGCTCGGCAAGGTGATGCGGTCGCTGGAGACCACCCGCGCCGGCTTCTGGACCAAACCGGACCCGGACGGGAACGTCCACGAGGTGCTCGACCGGCTACGGACCCCGACCGAGGGCCGGCTCTACGACATCGAGCTGGCGCTGCGGCTGGGCGCCTCGATCGAGCAGGTCGCCGAGGCCAGCGGTGTGGACCCGTGGTTCGTCGCCCAGATCGGCGAGCTGGGCACGCTGCGCGCCGAGCTGGTCGACGCCCCGGTGCTGGACACCGACCTGCTGCGGCGGGCCAAGCACAGCGGGCTGTCGGACCGCCAAATCGCGGCTCTGCGGCCCGAATTGGCGGGGGAGAACGGCGTGCGCTCGCTGCGCGAGCGGCTGGGCATCCACCCGGTGTACAAGACGGTGGACACCTGCGCGGCGGAGTTCGAGGCCAAGACGCCCTACCACTACAGCAGCTACGAACTCGACCCGGCGGCCGAGACGGAGGTGGCCCCGCAGGCCGAGCGGCCCAAGGTGCTGATCCTGGGATCCGGGCCCAACCGCATCGGCCAGGGCATCGAATTCGACTACAGCTGCGTGCACGCGGCAACCACGTTGAGCCAGGCCGGTTTCGAGACCGTCATGATCAACTGCAACCCGGAGACGGTGTCCACCGACTACGACACCGCCGACCGGTTGTACTTCGAGCCGCTGACGTTCGAGGACGTGTGCGAGGTGTTCCGCGCCGAACAGCAGTCGGGGGGCGACGGGCCCGGGGTGGTCGGCGTCATCGTGCAGCTGGGCGGCCAAACCCCGCTCGGGCTGGCGCAGCGCCTGGCCGACGCCGGGGTCCCGATCGTGGGCACCCCGCCGGAGGCGATCGACCTGGCCGAGGACCGCGGCGCCTTCGGTGACGTGCTGACCGGCGCCGGATTGCCGGCGCCGAAATACGGCATGGCGACCACTTTCGCGCAGGCTCGCCGGATCGCCGAGGACATCGGCTACCCGGTGCTGGTGCGGCCGTCGTACGTGCTGGGCGGCCGCGGGATGGAGATCGTCTACGACGAGCAGACGCTGGAGGGCTACATCACCCGCGCCACCGAGCTCTCGCCCGAACACCCGGTGCTGGTGGACCGCTTCCTCGAGGACGCGGTGGAGATCGACGTCGACGCGCTGTGCGACGGCACCGAGGTCTACATCGGCGGCATCATGGAGCACATCGAGGAGGCCGGCATCCACTCCGGCGACTCGGCGTGCGCGCTGCCGCCGGTCACGCTGGGCCGCAGCGACATCGAGAAGGTGCGCCGCGCGACCGAGGCCATCGCGCACGGCATCGGGGTGATCGGCCTGCTCAACGTGCAGTACGCGCTGAAGGACGACGTGCTCTACGTCCTCGAGGCCAACCCGCGGGCCAGCCGCACCGTGCCGTTCGTCTCCAAGGCGACCGCGATCCCGTTGGCCAAGGCGTGCGCCCGGATCATGTTGGGCGCCACCATTCCCCAGCTTCGCGCCGAGGGCATGCTCGCGGCGTCCGGGGACGGCGCCCACGCTGCCTGGAACGCCCCGATCGCGGTCAAGGAGGCCGTGCTGCCGTTCCACCGCTTCCGCAGGGCCGACGGCGCCGCCATCGATTCCCTGCTCGGCCCGGAGATGAAATCGACCGGCGAGGTGATGGGGATCGACCGGGACTTCGGCAGCGCCTTCGCCAAGAGCCAGACCGCCGCCTACGGATCGCTGCCGGCCGAGGGCACCATCTTCGTCTCGGTCGCCAACCGGGACAAGCGGTCGCTGGTGTTCCCCGTCAAGCGCCTGGCCGACCTGGGCTTCCGCGTGCTGGCCACCGAGGGCACCGCGGAGATGTTGCGCCGCAACGGGATTCCCTGCGACGAGGTCCGCAAGCACTTCGAGCCGCCGCAGCCGGGCCGCCCGGCGGAGTCCGCCGTCGACGCGATCAAGGCCGGCGAAGTCGACATGGTGATCAACACGCCGTACGGCAATTCCGGCCCGCGCATCGACGGCTACGAGATCCGTTCGGCCGCGGTGTCGGTCAACATCCCGTGCGTCACGACGGTGCAGGGCGCGTCGGCCGCCATTCAGGGCATCGAGGCCGGCATCCGCGGCGACATCGGCGTCCGGTCCCTGCAGGAGCTGCACAGCCTGATGGGGCAGGGCGCGGCGCCCGGCGAAGGCGCCCGGTGACGGGCTTCGGCCTGCGGCTGGCCGCGGCCAAAGCGCAGCGCGGCCCGCTGTGTGTGGGGATCGACCCGCACCCCGAGCTGCTACGCGCCTGGGATTTGCCGGCGACCGCCGACGGGTTGGCCAAGTTCTGCGACATCTGCGTCGAGGCGTTCGCCGGTTTCGCCGTCGTCAAGCCGCAGGTGGCGTTCTTCGAGGCTTACGGCGCCGCCGGGTTCGCGGTGCTGGAACGCACGATCGCGGCCCTGCGTTCGGTGGGCGTCCTGGTGCTGGCCGACGCCAAGCGCGGCGACATCGGCACGACGATGGCGGCGTACGCCGCCGCCTGGGCGGGCGATTCGCCGCTGGCCGCCGACGCCGTGACCGCCTCGCCCTACCTCGGGTTCGGCTCGCTGCGGCCGCTGCTGGAGGCCGCGGCCGCGCACGATCGGGGCGTGTTCGTGCTGGCCGCCACCTCCAACCCCGAGGGCGCGACCGTGCAGCGCGCCGCGTTCGACGGCCGCACGGTGGCCCAGCTGGTCGTCGACCAGGCGGCGGTGGTGAACAAGTCCGCCACGCCGTCCGGTCCCGGATATGTCGGCGTGGTGGTGGGCGCGACGGTCCTGCAGGCCCCCGATCTGAGCGCGCTGGGCGGACCGGTGCTGGTGCCGGGGCTGGGTGTGCAGGGCGGACGGCCCGAGGCGCTCGCCGGGCTGGGCGGGGCGGATCCCGGCCAGCTGCTGCCCGCTGTGGCCCGCGAGGTGCTGCGCGCCGGGCCGGGGGTGGCCGAACTGCGGGCGGCCGGCGAGCGGATGCTCGACGCCGTCGCCTATCTGGGAGCGCCGTAAACGCGCGTCAGTCCGACGCGGCCGCCGAGCTGGGCCGGGCGGTCTCCACGATCACCGTGGTGGCCTTGACGACCGCGACGGCGACACTGCCGGGCCGCAGCTGCAGCTCCTCGGCGGCCTCGGTGCTCATCAGCGACACGACGGTGAAGGGGCCGCACTGCATCTCCACCTGGGTCATCACCTTGTCGCTGGTGACCTTTGTGACCAGCCCGACGAAGCGGTTGCGGGCCGAGCTGCCGATGCTCAGCGGGTCGGGCGGCGGGGTGGGGGCGTTGGTCCGGGAGAACCGGGCCAGGTCCTCGCTGGCGATGACCTTGCGGCCGGCCGCGTCCTGACCGACCGTCAACGATCCCTGGTTGATCCATCGCCGGACGGTGTCGTCGCTAACCCCGAGCAGCTCAGCGGCCTGACGGATCCGCAGGTTCGACACCGCTAGATCCTAACTCCGCGAGTGTTAGCTGGCTGTCGTACCAGCAATCCACGCGTGATCGCACCCGGCCGGACGGCGCGGCGCGACACGCGCGACACGCGACGAAAAATGCGTGATCCCCCGCACGAGGCGTTTCGGCGCACCTCCGGCGTCGTTTCCCGCCGCGCCCGCGGCGGCCCCGCCGCGGCCCGTCGCACTAAAACCGCTGGTCAGAGCGGTGGCGCGGGAGTTCGAGGTGGTCACACCGCCGCCGCCGCACCGCCGGGCGCGCCCGGCGCCGACGATGCCCGATGGCCCGCTTTTCCGGGCCACACGCCGGGCTCATGCTGGGAGTTTGTCCCCTTAACCAGGGGGTCGGGTTAGATTTCGTCAGGAGGCCTGAGTACGGTCGTCTCCGCTGGCTGAAGTACCCGGCAGAGACAAAAAGAGATCGATTGACAGTGATTGATCAGATACGGAGGAATCGTGGCCCTTCCCCAGTTGACCGACGAGCAGCGCGCGGCCGCGTTGGAGAAGGCGGCTGCCGCACGTCGAGCGCGAGCAGAGCTCAAGGACCGGCTGAAGCGCGGCGGCACCAACCTCACCCAGGTGCTCAAGGACGCCGAGACCGACGAAGTCCTGGGTAAGATGAAGGTTTCCGCGCTGCTTGAGGCGTTGCCCAAGGTGGGCAAGGTCAAAGCGCAGGAAATCATGACCGAGCTGGAGATCGCCCCCACCCGCCGCCTGCGCGGCCTCGGCGATCGGCAGCGCAAGGCCCTGCTGGAAAAGTTCGGCTCCTAACCCGGCCTCGGCCAACCCGCCCTGTGGGCGCACCGGCCCGGGAGGGCCAGTGAGCGCCGGCGGGGGACCGGACGTCGAGCACGGGACGCGTCCCACACCACCGGGTAAGGGACGCGTGGTCGTGCTGTCCGGTCCCTCCGCGGTCGGTAAGTCGACGGTGGTCCGGTGCCTGCGCGAGCGGATTCCGGACCTGCATTTCTCCGTCTCGGCCACGACGCGGTCGCCGCGGCCGGGTGAGGTCGACGGCGTCGACTACCACTTCGTCAGCCCCGCCCGCTTCCAGCAGCTCATCGACGACGGCGCGCTGCTGGAGTGGGCCGAGATCCACGGCGGACTGCACCGATCGGGCACCCTGGCCGAGCCGGTGCGCGAAGCCACCGCCGCCGGGATCCCGGTGCTCATCGAGGTCGACCTGGCCGGCGCGCGGGCGGTCAAGCGGGCGATGCCCGAGGCCATCACCGTGTTCCTCGCGCCGCCCAGTTGGGAAGACCTGGAGGCCAGGCTCGTCGGCCGCGGCACCGAAACGCCGGAGGCCATGCAGCGTCGCCTGGAGACCGCCCGCGTCGAGATGGCGGCCCGGGACGACTTCGACGAGGTCGTGGTCAACCGTCAATTGGAGTCTGCGTGCGCCGAATTGGTATCCTTGCTGGTGAATACTGCGCCGGCTCCGCATGACCCGTCTGGCCAGACCACATCCGATCGAGATTGAGCATCGAATCGCCGGCGGTACCAGCCGCTGTAATCCGCCAAGGAGAACGACCTAAGTGACTACACCGCAGTCCGACGCGGCATTGGCCGCCGTCCCCGACCGGTTCGACCCGTCGGCGGGCGGACAACGCGCCTACGACACCCCGCTGGGCATCACCAACCCGCCCATCGACGAGCTGGTTGTAGTAGTCGTTGATCTGCCTGGCGCGCTTGGCCGCGTAGATGACCAGGGCGTACTTGCTCGACACGCGGTCCAGCAGCTCGTCGATGGGCGGGTTGGTGATGCCCAGCGGGGTGTCGTAGGCGCGTTGTCCGCCCGCCGACGGGTCGAACC
>NZ_LZJM01000193.1:0-8461 GCF_001667665.1 Mycobacterium sp. E342 | reverse complement strand
CTGGTGGTTCTCGTCGTCGGCACCCCGGCGCTGGAGGTGCCCCTGGAGTCGGCCGTGCGCGCGATGGCCCGGCGCGGGTTCGTCGTCTCGCGGCTCACCGTGGTCCGGCCGGCGGGTCGGGGTCCGCTCGTCCTGTCGGCGGCATGCGGGCAGCCCGACCGCTCGGCGGTCGTCGAGTTGTACGGCCCGCACCAGCGCAGCGGCGGGACGCTGCGCCAGCTGTGGATCAAGCTGCGGCTACGCGATACCGAGACCGGCCCGCTGGTGACCTCCATGCGCCGCGCCGTCGAGCATCGCGCGCTGATGACGATCGCCATCGGCGAGGTCGATCTCGCCAACACGTCGACGATCGCCGTCGCCACCCTGGACCGGGGCTGGATTCTGTATTCGCACCAGCCACCCCGCGGCCTGCCCCTGACCCGGTGCGCGCAGTCGACGCCGGTGGACCGGGTGTGGCGATCGCTGCGGGTCCTCAACGGCCAGCAGATCGCGCACGGGGACCTGCGCGGCAACGAGATCACCGTCGACGACGACGCCGTGCTCTTCGGCGGCTTCCACAGCGCCGAATACGGCGCCACCGACGCCCAACTCCAATCCGACATCGCCCAGCTCCTGGTGACCACCTCGGCCCTGTACGACCCCAAGTCGGCGGTGGCCGCCGCGATCGACGCCTTCGACCGGGACACCGTGCTGACCGCGTCGCGCCGCCTGACGAAAGTGGCCGTGCCCCGGCCCATTCGGAGGTCGATCCAGGATGCGGGCACCGTCATCTCCGCCGCCCGCGCGGAGGTCAAGCGTCAGACCGGCGCCGACCAGATCAAACCCGAGACCATCACCCGGTTCACCCGCAGCCAGCTCATCCAGCTGGTGCTGTTCGGCGCGCTCGTCTACGTCGCGTACCCCTTCATCAGCACCGCGCCCACGTTCCTGTCGCAGCTGCGGACCGCGCACTGGTGGTGGGCGCTGCTGGGTCTGGCGGTGTCGGCGCTGACCTACGTCGGGGCGGCCGCCGCGCTGTGGGCGTCCGCGGACGAGACGGTGAGCTTCTGGAAGCTGTCAATCGCGCAGGTGGCCAACACGTTTGCCGCCACGACGACGCCCGCCGGGGTCGGCGGGCTGGCGCTCAGCACGCGGTACCTGCAGAAGGGCGGCGGCCTGTCCGCCATGCGGGCCACCACGGCGGTGGCCCTGCAGCAGTCCGTGCAGGTGATCATGCACCTGCTGTTGCTGATCCTGTTCAGCACGGTCGCGGGCGCGTCGATGAACCTCTCGCACTTCGTCCCCACCGCCACGGTCCTGTACCTGATCGCGGGCGTGGCACTGGGGATTATCGGCACCTTCTTGTTCGTGCCGAAGCTGCGCCGCTGGCTGGCGACCGACGTGCGCCCCAAGCTCAAGGAGGTGACAACCGACCTCGTCGAGGTGGCCCGAGAGCCGCAGCGCTTGGGGCTGATCGTACTCGGTTGTGCCGGAACGACTCTCGGTGCCGCACTGGCGCTGTGGACCAGCGTCGAGGCGTTCGGCGGCGGCGCTTCGTTCGTCACCGTCACGGTGGTCACCATGGTCGGCGGGACGCTGGCCTCCGCCGCGCCGACACCCGGGGGCGTCGGGGCCGTCGAGGCGGCGCTGATCGGTGGGCTGGCCGCCTTCGGCGTCCCGCCGGCGGTCGGCCTACCGTCGGTCCTGTTGTACCGGGTGCTCACCTGCTGGCTGCCCGTGTTCGCCGGCTGGCCGGTGATGCGGTGGTTGACCCGGAACGAGATGATCTGAGGTCCGCTACGGGATCACTCGGACGGGGACTGCACCACCACGAGAATGGTTGACGTGCGGGAGCTTTGGCCGACGGTCGAGGTCAAGTACGCCAGGTAGTACTCGTCGGACACCGACCGTGCCACGGTGATGGGTACGTCGATGCTCGCCGACCCGTCCGGGGAGAACTGGCCGGTCGAGGGCGTCACCGTGATGCCGCCGTCCGAGCCGGTGCCGGTGACGGTGTAGCCGCCGGCATCGCCGACCATCCGCTGAGCGTCGAGCCTGACCGTGCCCGTGCTGCCCGGGGCGATCGTGACGATCGGGTTCGGGACGTTGACGGTCACCGCCGAACTGCCGGCACCGAACGACGGCGGGGCCGAGGAATCACCCGTGCCCCAGCTCCGGTCCGGATAGGCGGCGAGCGTGAAACTCAGCTCCCCGCCGGTGCGGATGAACGACTCGGGCAACCACGTGCGGTCGGTGGCCTGCCCGTCGACGCGCAGGCCGCTGACGTACTTGAGGTGGCGCGGTCCGGACGCGCCGGGCGCCGAGATCCGAATGGTTTTGCCGCCGGGGAGCGCGATCGCGACGCGATCGAAGAGCGGCGCCGCCACGGTCAGGATCGGCGTTCCCGGCGTGCTCGGATACAGTCCCAGGGCCGCCCACACGTACCAGCTGGCCATCGCCCCCAGATCGTCGTTGCCCGGTTCCCCGTCGGCCGTGGGGCCGAACAGCCCGCGCACCCGGTCGACCGTGCGCTGCGCCTTCCACGGCTGACCGATGTAGTTGTACAGCCACGGCACCCCGAAACCGGGTTCGTTACCGGCCCACAGGTAGGGCTCGTTGGGGCCGACGTTCAGCTTCCTGGTGAAGCCGTCCAGCCGCCCGGCCACCGCCTGGCGACCGCCGAGCGCGGTCACCAGGCCGGCCACGTTCTGCGGCACCCACCAGACGTACTGCGCGGCGTTGCCCTCGTCGAATCCGACCTGGCCGAAATCGGAGGGCGAGACCACGAACGCGGGACCGGCGCGGAAAAAGCTGGGCCAGCTGCGGGGCGAGATGTAGCGGGTGGTCGGGTTGAACAGGTTCTGCCAGTACTGCGACCGCCGCTGGAATTCGGTGGCGGTCGCTGTGTCGCCGAGCGAATCGGCCAACCGCGAGATGGCGAAGTCGTCCACCGACCACTCGAGCGTGATCGACGCGGCGGCGATCCAGCCGTCGGTGCGGAACTCGAAGGAGAACGGCGCATAGCCGAATTGCTGGTATGTCTCGATCCCCGGTCGCTCGACGTAACCGCCCAGCCCCACACCGCCTTTCGTCGCCGCGTTCACCATGTAGCGCAAGGCCGTCCGGGTGTCGAAGCCCTCGGCGCCGAAGGCATGGAGGTTCACGATCAGCGGCACCACGTTGTCGCCGCTCATCTCCGCGGTCGCGGCGTTGGCCAGTGCCCAGCGCGGCAGCGCTCCGCTTTGCTCGGCGTCGTTCACCAGCGATTGGGCCATATCGCCGGCCCGGTCCGGAAAGAGGAGCGCCTGCAACGGGGCCAGACATCGATAGGTGTCCCAGTCGGAGAAGTTGGCGTACTGGGTGTGCCCGGCAGCCACGGCGTGCACCGCGCCGTCGAACCCGATGTAGCGTCCGTCCGCGTCGTTGAAGGTGTTGGGGTGCAACAACGATCGATACAGGGAGGTGTAGAACGTTTCCAGGTCACCGGCGTTGTGGCCGGCGACCGAGATGCGTGACAGCGTGGCGTTCCACGTCCTCGACGCGGCGCGGCGCACGTCGTTGAAGCCGGCGGTGCCCTCGGCCTCCAGGTTGGCCCGCGCCCCGTCGATGCCGACGTAGGAGATCGCGGTCCGTACCTCGAGCTCGGCCCCGGCCGGGAACTCCACGAATCCGCCGCTGTAGGGCGAATTCGCGCTGCGGGCACCGGGATACACCGCATTGCCGTCCCATGCGCCGTAGGAAATGAATGGCTGGCTGAACTTCATGGCGAAATAGACGGTGTAGGTGTTGTTCTTGCCGCAGAACCCGCCGCTGGTGGCCCAACCGGTGATGGTGGTGTTGTCCTCGCCGATCTGGATGGTCGCGCGGGAGTTGCCCGCCAGCGACGCTCCGGAACGCACGTGCAGCAGCGCGGGGCGGCCGTTGCGGGGATAGCTGAATCGGCCGACGCCCGTGCGCGTGGTGGCGGTCAGTTCCGCCTTCACCCCGGTGCCCGGGAATCGCACCGTGTAGTAGCCCGGCACGCCCCGTTCGGTGTGGTCGTGGGCGATCCGTTCCCAGGCTTTCCAGGGCTGCGAGCCAATTGCATTGGTGGTGGGCAACATCGAGATGTCGCCGAACGCGGCGCAGCCCACGGAGGCGTGGGTCATGCTGAACCCGGTCGAGCGCGGGTTGCCGTAGTTGTAGCCGGCGTAATTGCCGACGGTGTCCGGCGAGTACTGCACCATTCCGAACGGCACGGCGGCGCCGGGGAAGTTGTTGATCTCCCCCACGGTTTGGCCACCGGTTCCGGTGCCGATCAGCGTGGCGACGTGCTCGACGGGATCGGTCACGAATCCGGGTTCACCGTCGTAGGCGATGGGCGGGGCCGCGGCGACGAACGCCATGAAGACGACCGACGCCGCCAGGAACGCGACGAGGGCCCTGCGTGACCGCATACCTGTCTCCTACTGGACGACGGTGTATTTGGTGGCCGTTTTTCGACAACGAATTGGATAACGATTTGCGGACCCGCCGGGGCCGGGCAGAAAACGGTGGTGATTCCGGGCCAGGGCACCGTCTCAGTGCTTCAGCTCAACGCCGAGGCCCGCAGGCCGATGAAGGCCCATTGATGGACGCGGCCAACGTCATCGACGACCAGACCACCATGACGGCCGGACCGAGCAAGGTGGCGCTAGGCAGCGCAACCGGTTGGCTTTACGGTGAACCACATGGCAGAGCAGTCACATGCGATAGACGCCGGGCACCCGCCGTCGATGCTGCTGCGCTTGGTCAACCCGATGCTGGGATTGCTGCTGCGCACGCCGCTGGCCGGCCCCGCCCGCAAGCAGCTGATGGTGCTGAGCTTCACCGGGCGAAAAACGGGCCGGTCGTTCACGATTCCGGTGAGCGCCCACGCCATCGACGGTCAGCTCTACGCGCTGACCGGGGCCCCGTGGAAGCAGAACTTCCGGGGCGGCGCGCCGGCCCGGGTGGTCTACGACGGCGAGACGACCCCGATGCGCGGGGAGCTCGTCTCGGACCGCGCTGTGGTGGCCGACCTCTTCCTGCGCTGCGCCGAGTCCTACGGCGTCCAGCGCGCCCAACGCATGATCGGACTGAAGTTCCGCGACAACCGCATGCCGACGCGCGAAGAGTTCGCCGAGGCGGTCGACCGGATGCACTTGGGAGCGGTGCGCCTGGCCCCCGGCGGCTAACGACCGCTACTCGGTAGAGCCGGCCGCGCGCAGGTGGGCGGCGAGCAGGCTCTGGTCGAACCGTGAGCGCGGCCCGACGACCTCCTTGGCCAGCTCGGGGAAGTCTTTCGCGATCTGTTCGGCGAGCGCGCCCAGCTTCATGTTGCGCACCTGGGACAACGACTTGAGCAGGTTGAACGCCGCGGCCTCGTCGACGCCGTAGACCAGCATCAACATCCCTTTGGTTCGCTCGATGGCGCCGCGACGGTCGGCGATCTCGGCGACCTGTGCGCTGATGGCCTCCTCGCGCTTGCGGCTCGACGTCGACGTGACGTCGACATAGAAGCCATGGGTGCCGATGACCTCACCGCTGTCGTCGCAGAATTGGTCACCCACCACGACCGCGTCGTGGGTGTTGCCGCGGGTGTCGACGATGCGGTGCCGGGTGCTGAACGGGCGGCGACGCTTGATCATGTCGTCGATGCCTTCGGCCACCCTGGCCCGATCGTCGGGGTGCTTGTGGGACAGCACCAGCTCGGTAGTCGGGGTCACCGTTCCCGGCTCGTAGCCGTGCATGCGGTGCACCTGGTCGGACCATTCCCAGCGTTGATCCTCGAAGTAGAAGCGGAACCAGCCCGCCCGCTGCGGGGCGCCTCCCACGAGCGCCCGCTCAACCGCCGCCGTCTGGCCGTCTAGATCCCACGCCACGACACACGCTCCGGGCGGGACGTCAACGCCCAATTCTCGAGCGACGCCTGCCGGATGGCGTCGCTTTCCTGCAGCCGCAGCTCCGACACGCGGCACAGTTCGCGCGATCGGTCGACCTGCCGCCGCGCGCGTTGCATGGCATCGGCCACCGAACGCTGCAGCGACCCGTCGACGTCGGCGGGGGTGTCGCGGGTCGTCCGGGCGCTGCGCCGAAGGGTCTCCCGCAGCTCGGTGGTGCGGCGCGCCGAGCGGGCGCGATGAGCCCGTTGCCGACAAGCCGACGAGCAGTAGAGGGCGTCGGACCGGGCCGAGAACCCCGCCCCGCACGCCGCGCATGTCATCCCCCGCACATCCGTTACGGTACAGCTGACGTCGGCGCGCTAGACCTCGGGAATTGCGAGCCGCCAGGCGGTCAACCGAGCTGGTCGCGCAGGCTTTGTACGCGGCGGACAAGCTTCGCGTAATGCGACCCGGGCCAGTAGATCCGCCCGCATTCCGCGCACCGGCTGAACTCCTCGAAGTGCTCGCGCGTCAGCGGCTCCAGCTGATCGATCACCTCGTCCTTGCTCACCGGGGCCAGCGTGCCGTTGCAGCGCACGCAGCGGGTGAGGGGGGCCAACCGGCGTCCCAGGTCCAGCCGGCGCAGGACGTCGAGCGCCTGCTCCTCGGGATCGTCGGAGCGCACGAACAGGGCATGCGTGACGGCGCGGCGCTTGAGCAGGCCGCGATCGCGGGTCAGCAGGATCCGGTGCTGTGCGACGCTCACGTCGGCCAGCGTCTTGTCGTCGGCGTCGTTCGACCACCACGCGTCCAACCCGAGCAGGCGCAGCAGCCACGCCAGCCGGCCGAGGTTGACGTCGACGACGAACCGCGGATCGCGCAACGGAACCGGCCGCAGCCGGGCGGTGTCCCCCACGTCGAGCGCCTCGAAGGCCGGGTAGGCGGCGATGCGGTCGCCAAAACCCGGGCGGTAGGCGAAGTCCCTCGGTGATCCGTTCACCAGGATGAGGTCGACCTCGGTGTGGGGTATCCCCATCGCCTCCAGGACGTCCTTGACGGTCTGGTGTGGCCGGAACGGGCGGCGCACCGTCGTCCCCCGCGACTCGGCCGCCAGGAAGTCGTTGAGTTCGGCGTACACCCGAACTTCGACGTGGCCGGTCGGCTCGTTCACCCACACGGTCCCGCGCCGGCGGCGGCGCGGGTTCGGGTGATGACCGGCTGCGCGAAACCGGCGGCGCCCACCGCGCGTCGCACCGCCTCGTCGACCGCGCCAATCCGGTCGACCGGCACCAGCGCAATCACACAGCCCCCGAACCCTCCGCCGGTCATCCGCGCGCCCAACGCGCCCGCGCGCACCGCGGTGTCGGCGATCAGGTCGATGTGGTCGGTGGTGATCTCGAAATCGTCGCGCATCGACGCGTGCGAGGCGCTGAAGATCCGCCCCGCTTCAACGAAATCCGAATCACCCAGTGCTGCAACGCAATCCATGACCCGCTGGTTTTCGGTCAGCACGTGGCGGGCCCGGCGGGCGTCGACCGGGTCACGCACCGCTGCCACCGCGGAAGGCCCGCGGTCCTGGATTTCGCGCAGCGACGACGCCCCGAGGTCCGCGGCCGCCCGCTCGCACGACGCCCGGCGCGCGGCGTAGTCGCCGCCGGCGTGACTATGGAGGGCCCGGGAATCGATCAGCAGCAGCGCGACGCCGGCGGCATCCGGGTCGAAGGCCACCGGCGCGACCGTGAGATCGCGAAAGTCGATCAGCAGCGCCGTCGCCGGCCGGCCGAACAGCGCGGCCAGCTGGTCGAGCAGACCCGTTGGGGCGCCGACGTAGTCGTTCTCGGCGCGCTGGGCCAGGCGCGCCTGCTCCTTCGGGTCGATGCGCACGCCGGCGGCCGCCGCGATCGCGCCCAGCGCCGCGCACTCTAGCGCCGCCGACGACGAGAGGCCCGACCCGATCGGGACGTCGCTGGTGATCCGCATCGCGCCGCCGGGCACCGGGTGGCCGGCCTCTCGCAGCGCCCAGATCACCCCGGCCACGTAGGCGGCCCAGCCGGACACGCCGCCGGGAGCGGTGTCCCGCGGAATGCGCACCGGCCCGTCCGCGCGGTCACTGGCCACCGTGATGGCGTCGCCGCGGTCGGGGGTGAACGCCGCCACCGTGCGCTGCGGCAGCGCGATGGGCAGCGCGAACCCCAGGTTGTAGTCGGTGTGCTCGCCGATCAGGTTGATCCGCCCGGGCGCGGCATAGCGGACCGTCATCCCAGCTCGCGCAGTCGCTCGGCCACGCTTTCGGGCGTCACATCGCTGATGAACGCTTCCATCGCGGACTCGGACCCCGCCAGGTATTTGAGCTTGGTGGCGCTGCGCCGGACCGACATCAACTCGACGTGGAAGTAGCCGTCGGCCTGGGGGCCGGTCTCGGCGTACTGGTGCAGCGCCGAGATATAGGGCAGCGCTGAAGAATACATTCGGTCGAACCGCCCCAACACGTCGAGATAGACGCGCGCGAACGCATCCAGCTCGTCCACGTCGAGTTCGGTGATGTTGCGCACCAACCTGTTCGGGTAGATGTGCACCTCGACCGGCCAGCGCGCGGCGAA
>NZ_LZJM01000192.1:0-503 GCF_001667665.1 Mycobacterium sp. E342 | reverse complement strand
CGGAGCCGCCAAGGCATTTCGGGCGGCCGCGGCCAGTTCCTGGGCGCTCGGGTATCGATGCTGGGGGTTCTTGGCCAGGACCCTCGATCACCCGCGGTCCCCGTAGCTGTCAATCCAAGCTTCTTCGTCTCTTCATTCCACTAACATGCTGACCGGTGGATGAGCCAGGTCAGCCCTTCGAACCCCTGCCGTTTGGTCGTTACCAATTGCTCTCCGTGATTGGTGAGGGTGGCATGGGCACCGTTTACAAGGCTCACGACACCATCATCGGCCGCGATGTTGCCGTCAAAGTGTTAGCGGGTGCGCTCGGCTCGGAGCCCGGCTATGTGGAGCGGTTCCGCCGCGAGGCCCACACCGTCGCCCGCTTAACCGAGGCCCACATCATTCCCGTCTTTGACACAGGCGAGGTCGACGGCCGCCTCTATCTCGTGATGCCCCTTGTAGACGGCGTGGACCTTGGCGCTCTGCTGCAACGCGATGGGCCGATGCTGCCGGAGCGGGCG
>NZ_LZJM01000191.1:0-10306 GCF_001667665.1 Mycobacterium sp. E342 | reverse complement strand
AGGTGACCTTCGAACCCGGATCCATCACCAGCCCGGCCCGCGACGCCAACATCGTCAACTCGGTCTTCGGGGTGAAGTTCCCCCGGAACTGCCCGTAGACCAGGGCCAGCGCCACCAGGGCGATGATCAGCGCCGCGGCGCCGGCCAGCTTGTACGGCGGCTTCCGGGGGGCGTTGACCTTCACTGGCGATGTCATGGCGGCTACACCGTGAGCGCGAAGTTGGGGTTGACGCCGTAGAGCGCCAACGCGGCAGCCAGAACAACGACCTGCACCGACACCAGCGAGAAACGCATCGATCGGCCGACGGCCTCGCCGACGCCGACGGGCCCGCCGCCGGCGTTGTAGCCGTAGAAGCAGTGGGTGATCATCACGACCGCCGTGATGATGATGGCCTCCAAGAAGGACCAGAAGACGTCGTCGGGACGCAGGAACGTGCGGAAGTAGTGCTCATAGGTGCCGTTGGACTGCCCATAGAGCACCGTGGTGGTGATCTGCGGGGACAGGAACGACATGATCATCGCCAGCGCGTAAAGCGGAATGATGACCACCAGACCGGCCATGATCCGGGTGGTCGCCAAGAACGAAATGGACTTGATGCCCATGACTTCCAGGGCGTCGATCTCTTCGCTGATGCGCATGGCGCCCAACTCGGCCGTCGCACCCGCGCCGACGGTGGCGGCCATCGCGATCCCGGTGACGACCGGGGCGGCGATGCGCACGTTGATCAGCGCGGCGAAGAAGCCGGTGAACGCCTCGACGCCGATGTTGCCCAGCGAGGCGAAACCCTGGATGGCGACCAGGGAGCTACCCGACAGGGTGACGAAGCCGACGATCGCGACGGTGCCGCCGATGACGGCCATCGCGCCGGTGCCCATGCCGATCTGGGCGACCAGCCGCAGCGTCTCCTTGCGGTAGTTGCGCAGCGCGTGCGGGATGTGCCCGAGCGCCACCACGCCGAACCAGGCCATCTGGCCGATGTCGTCGAGGCCGCGCCCCGCGGCGCCGCCGTAGCGGTTGAGGTTTTCGACCGCCCGGGGGAAGCGGGCGCGTAATACGGCAGCTGTCGACATGTCAGTGACCCGTTCCGAACCGCACGCCGATGGTGGTCAGCACCACGTTGACCGCATACAGCGCGACGACGCAGAGCACGACGGTCTCGTTGACGGCGGTGCCCAGGCCCTTGGAGCCGCCGCGCACCGTGAGCCCGCGGTAGCAGCCGACCAGCCCGGCGATCAGACCGAAGATCGCTGCCTTGACCGTCGCGATGACCACCTCGGGCAGGCCGGTGATGGTGGTCAGCGTTGCCAGGTAGGCGCCACCCGAGACGTTCTGCAGGTAGACGCCGAATAGGTAGCCGCCGACCAGGCCGACGGTGATCACCAGGCCGTTGAGCAGGGTGGCGACCAGGGTCGCGGCGATCACCCGGGGGACGACCAGCCGGTGGATGGGGTCGATGCCGAGCACCTCCATCGCGTCGATCTCCTCGCGGATGGTGCGCGCACCCAGATCCGCGCAGATCGCCGTCGAACCGGCGCCGGCCACCACCAGCACCGTGGTGAGCGGGCCGAGTTGGGTGACGGCACCGATCGCCGCGCCCGCGCCCGACAGGTCGGCGGCGCCGAACTGCGCCAGTAGCACGTTGAGCGTGAAGATGAGCAGGACGGTCAGCGGGATCGACACCATGATGGTCGGCAGGAATGCCACCCGCATGATGAACCAGCACTGCAGGACGAACTCGCGCCACTGGAACGGCCAGCGGAGCAGCGCCCGTCCGGTCAGCACGCACATCCGGAAAAACCCGCCGATGAGCGTCAGCGGCGTCTGCAGCTGGTCGCGCAGGTAACCCACCAAATAGGGGCCCTGCCGACTAGCCGACGTTGAAGTCACCGCTGCCCCCTCCAGCTGGTACCGCGCGCCTCCCGGCGCCACGGCGGATCGTGTCGCACGCCTCGCCCCCTCGCCGCTTCGCGGTCGAGGGCTGCCCCCGCCTCGCCCCAACCACCGTGTGTGACCATCGGCTCCCTACTGGCAAGTAGTAACGGAGACCACAGGAATGTACCCGATGGCCATGCACGTGTGAACTGCATCTGCACAATTAACCCTTCGTCAACAACGGGCAAACGTTACAGCTTCCGTCAGCTATCCTCTCCGGTGGTGGAACTCCTTGTGGTGGAACGCTTTTCGTCGATATTTGCGGACCCGTAACGAATCCGTAGCTCAGTCTTGAGCACCTTGCCGGCGGGGTTGCGCGGCAGCGCGTCCATGATCTCGAGCGCCTTGGGATGCTTGTACCGCGCCAGCCGCTCGGTCAGGAATTCCTCCAACTCGTCGAGCAGCAGCGAGTCGCCGGCGACGGCGGCCACCGCGATCGGCACCTCGCCCCACTTGTCGTGGGAACGCCCGATCACCGCGACTTCGACAATGCTCGGATGGCTGGCCAGCACGTTCTCCACCTCGGCGCAGTAGATGTTCTCGCCACCCGAGATGATCATGTCCTTCTTGCGGTCCACCACCCACACGTAGCCTTCGGAGTCCATCCGAACGAGGTCCCCCGAATGGAACCAGCCGCCGGCGAACGCCTCCGCGGTGGCCTGCGGGTTGTTCCAGTAACCGCTCATCAAAGTCGGTGCGCGGTAAACGATTTCGCCGACCTCGCCGACCGGCACGTCGTTCATGTTCTCGTCGACCACGCGGGCGGCCACGGTCGGGATCACCTTGCCGACCGATCCACGTTTGCGGATCGCGTCCTCGCCCAGCAGCATGCACGTGACCGGCGACATCTCGGTCTGGCCGAACGCGGCGAGGATCTGGGTTCCGGGGAACGTCGCCGACATCTCGCGCAGCAGCGCGTCGGGCGCCGGCGCGGCCCCCCACGACATCACCCGCAGCCTCAGCTCGCGCGGACGCGCCCGCTGCTCGGCGCAGACGGCCTGCCACTGCGCGGGCACCAGGAAGAGCCCGGTGACCTTCTCCTCGGCCAGCACGTCGAGCAGCTGCCCGGGGTCGAACGCGCCGAGCGGGTAGATCACCGTCGGCGTGCCGAGCAGCAACCCGGTCAGCATGTTGCCGATGCCCGCGATGTGGAAGAACGGGACGCCGACGAACCCGACGTCGCTGTTGATGTCCGCGCCGTTGGTGTACAGCCCCGTCATGGTTTGGCCGGTCAGGTTGGTGTGGGTGAGCACGGCGCCCTTCGGGCGGCCCGTGGTGCCCGAGGTGTACATGATCAGTGCAGGCGAGTCGTTCGGGATGTCGACGGGCTGGTGCGAGGGCCCGGGCTCGTCGATCAGGTCTTCGTAGCCGAGCACGCTGTCGGTCGGGCCGCCGGCCACGACGATCGTGCCCAGTAGTGGCTCGACGTCGCGGACCCCGGTGGCCACCGGGGCGAGCACCGATTCGGTGATCATGACGCGCGCTTGGCAATCCTGAACCAGGAAGGCGATCTCGGCGGCGGTCAGCCGGAAGTTCAGGGGGACGGCGATGGCGCCGAGCATGTTGGCCGCCAGCACCGACTCGACGAATTCGGTGCGGTTGAGCATCAGGACCATGACGCGATCGCCGAAGCCGACTCCCCGACGGCTCAACGCATCGGCCAGCGCCGCCACCCGGTCCCGCAGTTCCCCCCACGTGACGGTTTTTCCGAGGAACCGCAACGCCGTCGCGCCGGGCTGCATCAGGGCGTGCCGCTCGAGCTGGGTCACCCAGTTTTGTCGCCTGGCCAGATACGGCTGTTCGGTTCCCTGCGCCAAATGGCTCGCCAATTGCGCGGTCAAGTCGACCCTTCCCCTTCACTCGCGCACCGCTTGCGCCAGGTTGATATTTGATAAAACATGGTGTTGTCTGGGTCACATTATGGCCTTAACGCCCTGCTGACAAGCCCCGACAAAAGTTTCAGACCAACCTCCACAAAGCCCCGAAAGCCCTGGCAGCCCCCGTGAACGCACCGATATCCACGCGACTGAGGAGCCGACGGCCACTGCGCCGGGCCCAGTTGTCCGACGAGGTCGCGGGCCACCTGCGGGCGGCGATCATGTCCGGGGCCCTGCGGCCGGGCACCTTCATCCGTCTGGACGAGACAGCGGCCGAGCTCGGCGTCAGCGTCACGCCGGTGCGCGAGGCCCTGGTGAAGCTGCGCGGCGAGGGCATGGTGCAACTCGAACCGCACCGCGGTCACGTCGTGCTGCCGCTGACGCGCCAGGACATCGAGGACATCTTCTGGCTGCAGGCCACCATCGCCCGGCAGCTGGCGGCCGCCGCCACCGACCACATCACCGACGCCGAGATCGACGAGCTCGAGCGCATCAACGAGTCCCTCGCCGCGGCCGTCGGGTCCAGCGACGCCGAGACCATCGCGGGGATCGAGTTCGCATTCCATCGGGTCTTCAATCAGGCGAGCGGCCGGATCAAGCTGGCCTGGTTCCTGCTCAATGCCGCGCGCTACATGCCGGTCCTGGTGTATGCGGCCGATCAGCAGTGGGGCGCGGCCGCCGTCGAGAATCACCGGCAGCTGATCGCCGCGCTGCGGCGGCGGGACGCCACGGCGGTGATCGAGCACACCGTCTGGCAGTTCACCGACGCGGCGGCCCGGCTGACCGAGATGCGGGACCGCACCGGTCCCTAGCGGCGGGTCGCCGACATCGGACCTAGCCCGTGGCCAGCTGCTCGGCGCGCTGCTTGAGCTTCTCGGCGAGGTGGTCCAGGACGTTGTTGAGCAGCTGCTTGACCATCGGCGCGGGCACCGGCATCGAGGTTTCGACGTCCAGGTCCACGGTCAGCAGGCTCGAATCACCCAGCTCCACCACGCTGAACAGCTGCTCCTGTTTGGTGAAGAGGTCCCCCTGCTGCAGCACGGTCTGGATCTGGTTCTCCCCCGGGTAGTACACGGCCTGGATGAACATGCCTTGCATGCCTTGGTAGTCGGTGTCGAGCCGCAGCTGGCTGGGGCGCCCGTCGTCGTAGCGGGCGAGCACCCACAGGCCCTTGATCTCCTCGTTCCAATGCGGGTAGGCCTCGAAGTCGGCGACGATGCCCATGATCCTGGCGGCGTCGGCGCGAACCTCGACGGTCTTGCTCATAACTGGCATTGGCGAAGCATAGCCGGGGGCGCGGGGCCGGCCGCCGGTGCAGCCCGGGCCGCGGTGCCGCGCGAAAGAGCCGCTGCGACGGGCGATCTCGGGCTACCGGTCGACAACCGCCGTCGACAGCAAGGTGCGGACGGAGTCGGGGATCGGCACCGGCTTGCGGCTGGCCCGGTCGACGTAGACGTGCACCCAGTGGCCCAGCGCGGTGATGGGCTGCGCCTGCTCGCCCTGGGCCGCCCGGAAGACGCCGAGCCGGTAGGTGACGCTGCTGCGGCCCAACCGGGTCACCGCCACGCCCACCATCAGTCCCTGGGGAAAATGCAGTTCCGAGAAGTACCGGCAGCCGGATTCGGCGACGATGCCCAGCGCGGGCGTGGTGAGCGGGTCCAGCCCGGTGCCGGTGTTGATCCACGCGTTGATCGCGGTGTCGAACAACTGGTAGTAGACCGCGTTGTTGAGGTGGCCGAACATGTCGTTGTCGGCCCACCGGGTCCCCACCGGCCAACGCACCGGGAAGTCGCCGCTGGTGAGCCCGTCCGGTGCCGGCGGTACCACCGGAGCCGGCGGGACCGGGGGGTCCGAAGCCATGGTTGTATTCCAGCATGGTTCGGATTCGGGGTGCCGTGCTGGACCGGATCGGCGCGGTCCGCCCGTACGCCGAGTCCCGGCCGATCCGCGTCGTCGATCTCGACCTCGAGCCGCCGGGCAGCGGTGAGGTGATGATCCGCATCGAGGCGGCCGGCGTGTGCCACTCCGACCTGTCGGTGGTCGACGGCAACCGGGTGCGGCCGGTGCCGATGCTGCTCGGCCACGAGGCGGCCGGCATCGTCGAGCAGCTCGGTGACGGGGTCACCGACCTCGCCCTCGGCCAGCGGGTGGTGCTGGTGTTCTTGCCGCGATGCGGTCATTGCGCGGCGTGCGCGACCGGCGGCCTGACACCGTGCGAACCGGGCAGCGTCGCCAACGCCGCCGGGACGCTGCTGGGCGGCGACATCCGGCTCAGCCAGGCCGGCCATCCGGTGCACCACCACCTCGGCGTCTCGGGCTTCGCGACGCACGCGGTGGTCAGCCGCGCCAGCGTGGTTCCGGTGCCGCCCGACGTGCCGCCCGAGGTCGCGGCGCTGCTGGGCTGCGCGGTGCTGACCGGTGGCGGTGCCGTGCTCAACGTGGGCGATCCGCGGCCGGGTCAGACGGTGGCGGTCGTGGGCCTGGGCGGCGTCGGCATGGCGGCGGTGCTCACGGCGCTGACCTACGACGGCGTGCGGGTCGTCGCCGTCGACCAGTTGCCCGACAAACTGACCGCCGCCCGCGCCCGGGGCGCGCACGAGGTGTACACACCGCAGCAGGCGGTCGACGCCGGGGTGAAGGCCGCCGTGGTCATCGAGGCCGTCGGCCATCCCGCCGCCCTCGAGACCGCCATCGACCTGACCGCTCCCGGCGGCCGCACCATCACGGTCGGCCTGCCGCCGCCGGCCGCGCGAATCAGCGTGTCGCCGTTGGGGTTCGTAGCCGAAGGGCGATCGCTGATCGGCAGTTACCTGGGTTCGGCGGTGCCCAGCCGCGACATCCCTCGCTTCGTCGCCCTGTGGCAGTCGGGCCGGCTGCCGGTGGAATCGCTGGTGTCGTCGTCGATCCGACTGGATGAGATCAACGAGGCGATGGACAACCTGGCCGACGGCACCGCCGTCCGTCAGCTCATCAGGTTCGACTAGCCGCTATCTCGGGTGCAGGGGCGCGACGGGTTCCACCGCCGTGTCCGGCAGGCGGTGATCTTCTAGGTAATCCCAACGGATTTCGTAGCCGAGCCCGGGCGCCGACGGTATCTCGACGAATCCGTCCGGCGTGAGCTGGTCGCACGGTGCCTTGAGGTACGGCGGCGCGGCGTCGTAGCGGGCGCCCGGCCCGAGCAGGCCGCGCTCGTAGTATTCGCAGACGTCTTCGCTGGTGGCGCCGAGAACCTGCAGGTTGCCGAAGCCGCTCATGTGTAGCTCGCACCGCATGCCGACGGCCTCGCACATTCCGGCCAGCTTCATCACGCCGGTGATGCCGCCGCGCAGGACGTCGATGCGGCTGATGTCGGAGGCACCGCGCAGGATCCAGTCGGCCCGGGTGTAGATGCCCCCCTCGGCGATCTCGGGAGAGCAGATCGGGATGTCGAGTTCGTCGCCCAGTCGCCGGTAGGCCTCGACCCGGTACTCCGGCATCGGGTGCTCGTACCAGTAGAAGCCCAGCCGCTCCAGCTCGCGGCCGACGCGCAGCGCGTCCTCGTAGGTGTGGTAGGTGCCCCAGGGGTCGAACATCAGCACCATCTCGTCGCCCACCGCGGCCCGGACCTCGCGGCACACCCGGATGTCCCAGTCCACGTAGGAGGGCCGCGGCAGGGCGGGCTCGCCCGTCGCGGGATTCCAGTAGTGGTAGGGGTGAATCTTGTAGGCCGCGTAGCCCTGCCGCTTGCACTCGACAGCGTGGGCGGCGTATGCGTCGGGAGGTCCGAGGTTGTTGAAGCTGCTGGCGTAGGCCTTGACCCGGTCCCGGGCACCGCCCAGCAATTTGTGCACCGGCAGCCCGGCCACCCGGCCGGCCAGATCCCACAACGCGAGATCGATTACGCTGCAGACGTTTTCGGGGAGCTTCGCCGCCCACAGTTGCCGCCAGATCTCCGCTCGGTCGAAGGGGTCGTGGCCGGCCAGCAGGGGGCTCAGGAATTGGGTGATGATGGCGCGATCCCCGGGCAGCAGGCCGTCCTGGTCGCCATGGAAGTGACCGCCGAAGTAGTAGCCCTCGATCCCCTCGTCGGTGAGCACCTTGGTCACGGTCTGCACCACGCGGTAATCGGTCATCAGCTGGCCGAACGAGATTCGATCGACGAACGACTCGAAAGGCACGACCTCGAGGCCGGTGATCTTCATGGCAACACATTCTGCCGAGAGCCCGCGCGCTCAGAGTAGGGGCGAAGGTCCCGCGCCGACGATCGCCGGTGTGGGGCCCGTCACCGGACCTGCACGCATTGGCCACCGTCGACCACCAGTTCCGAGCCGGTGATGAACGACGCCCGCTCGGAGACCAGGAACGCCACGGCGTCGGCGATCTCGCTCGGCCGGCCGATGCGCCCGAACGCCGACGACGCGGCGAGCCGCAGTTTAGTGGCGTCGTCGAGCATCGGGGTCGCGACCGGTCCGGGGAACACGGCGTTGACCCGGATGCCCAGCGGCGCCAATTCCGCGGCCGCGTTCTGGGTCAGGCCGCGCAGGGCCCACTTCGCCGAACCGTAGGCGGCGTGGTGCGGGAAGGGGCGGATGGCCCCGGTGCTGCAGATGTTGACGACGGCGGCGTGCTGCGCGGCGCGCAGGTGGTTCAGCGCTGCGTGGATGCCCAGGAAGGCCCCGAAACAGTTGACCCGCCAAGAACTCTCGAAGCCCTCCGCCGTCTCGTCGGCCAGCGATGCCCGGTGCAGCACGCCGGCGCTGTTGACCAGCGCGGTCAGCGCCCCGAAGCGTTCGATCACGGTGTGGACGGCCGACTGCCACCCTGACTCCGAGGTGACGTCGAGCTCGATCGCGATCACCTCGTCGTCGCCCAATTCGTCGACCGCGGCGGCGAGTTCGTGCGCGCGCCGATCGCAGGCGGCCACCGAATAGCCTTCGGCGCGTAGGCGTTTGGCGATGGCCCAACCCTGGCCGCCGGCCGCGCCGGTCACCAGTGCGACCCGTTGATCGGCGTTCACGGTTCGATCGCCTCTCGGAGGTGTTCGGCGGCCCCGCGCCGCAGCGCGTGTGATTCGGCGGTCAGGGTGATCATGGAGAACCCCAGCTTCGCCATGGCACGTCCCGTGGTGCCGTCCCCGGCGTGAATGCCGGTCACCAGCCCGGCCTCGTTGGCGGCCCGCTGGATTCGCACGATGGCATCCAGGACGGCCGGATCTCTGGTCGCACCGTCCACGCCCACGCCCAGCGAGAGGGCCAGATCCGCAGGCCCGACGTAGAGCCCGGCGAGCCCGTCGACGGCGCAGATCTGGTCGAGGCCGGACAGCGCCGCGGAGGTCTCGATCATCGCGAACACGCTGACCCGCGACTCGAGCGTGGCGGTGTCGCGGCCCAGGCCGGCGCGCAGCGGACCGAAGCTGCGGATGCCCGCCGGCTGGTAGCGGGTGGCGGCCACCGCCGCGGCGGCCTGGTCCGCCGACTCGATCATGGCGATGACGACGGCGTCGGCTCCGGCGTCGAGCACGCGCCCGATCGGCGCGGCGTCGGCGTTGGGCAGCCGCACCACGGTGCCGATGGGCAGGTGTTCGGTCCGGCGCAGCATGCCGGCGATGTCGGCGTCGTCGAGGTAGCCGTGCTGGGCGTCAAAACCCACGTAATCGTAACCGGCGCGGGCGAATTCCTCGGGGCCGAGCAGTGTGGGCCCGGTGATCCAGCCGCCCCAGATCGGGGTGGCCCGGTTCAGGGCCCGCTGCAGAGCGCTCCGCGAGTTGCCGGTCATTGTGCGATCGCGATCTTGACGCGCTCGGGGACCGGGCGGCAGGCCAACTCGAAGGCGGCCTGGACGTCGTCGACGCCGAACGTGTGTGTCAGGTAGGTGGCGAGCAGTTCGGGATGTTCGGCGGCGAACTTCCCCGCGAGCTCTAGCATCCGCCGGCGGTCCAGCGTGACACCGGATTTCAGCGTCAGGTTGTTGCGCAGCATGGTGCGCATGCTGATCGGATAGGCGTCGTCGTCGGCGACGCCGAAATAGAAGACCATGCCGCCGGGCGCGGCGGCCGCGAGGGCGTGGCCCAGCGTGGCCACCTGGTGACCGACGGCCTCGATGACGACGTCGGCGCGGTCGGAGGCCGCGAGTCGACTCACCCAGCGGTCGCTGGTGGCACGCACCGCGTCGTCGATGCCGAATATCGTTGCCAGACTTGACCGGTCGACGGGGTCGACGCCGGTGACGCGACGCGCGCCTGCCGCCTTGGCGACATAGGAGAACAGCAGACCGATGGAGCCCAGGCCGATGATCGCCACGTGTTTGCCGGCGAGGTCCGGCAGTTGCTCGACGGCGTACAGGACGCACGCCAGCGGTTGCAGGCCGACCGCTTGCGCCGGGGTCAAAGCCGGGTCGTAGGGCGCCAGCCCGTCGCCGTCACTGATCACGCGTTCCATCATGCCGTCGAACCCGGAGGCCCAGCCCACCACGCGGTCACCGGGACGGTGGTCGGCGTGCCGGCTGGCGATCACCTCGC
>NZ_LZJM01000190.1:0-44994 GCF_001667665.1 Mycobacterium sp. E342 | reverse complement strand
CGACGGCGGCCAATGGGCCCAGTGGTTCACCATGCCGGCCGCTGCGGGCCCAATCGTGTTGGCGCTCAACGCCGGTGACCGCGGGCGCGCCGCGGAGGCCGCCTCACCGCGCGACCTGATGGCCACCGCGCTGCCCGTCGCTCGCCGGCTGTTCGGCGATGTCGCGCCGGTGGGGGTCAAGACGTCGAACTGGAGCGCCGACCCATATGCGCGGGGCGCCTACTCCTTTCACGCTCCCGGCTCGGGCCTCGACGACCGCCGTCGGCTGCAGGATCCGGTCAGCGACCGGCTCTACCTGGCGGGCGAGGCCGTCGGCGTCAACAATCCGGGCACCGTGCACGGCGCCCTGGCCAGCGGCCGCTACGCCGCCGAGCAGCTGATGCACCGGTTGGGCCGCTACCGCTAGGAAGCCAGCCCCCGAAACCGCGCCGACGTGTCCCGCTGCGGTTCGTGTTGCCGGGCCGGGCCCGCAACCAGCCGACGGCGGGCCGTCGTCGCGCCTTCGATGTGCGCAAGGGCCGTGGCGACCGAGTCGGCGATCGGCAGCCCGTGGTCGGTGACGATCCGGGTGAGCCGGCGCAGGGCCGCGCCGCTGACGACGACGGACCGCAGCTGGGCCCGGCGATGCTCCTCGTTGAGGACCAGCAGCGCGCGCAGGCCCGAGCCGGCAAGGAAATCCAGGCCGCTGAGGTCGAGCACCAGCGGGGCCTTCAGCCGCGAGAACCGGCGAACGGCCTCGATGATCAGGTGGACGTTCGATGCGTCGACTTCACCGTCGATGCGCAAGACGGTGGCCACGCTGCGGGCGTGAACATGGATTTGCGCTCCGGCGCAATCGATTTGATAACGGCTGCGCGGTTGGCCGAGCAGCGTGGGCGGATGTGTCTGGGGTGTGCGTAGATCGGGTGAAGCGGTCATGGTTGTGCGCCCTTCAGGCTTGATAGTGAGCAGGGCGAGCGACGACGGTGTCCGAGTGGCGCCCGTAGATAACGGCAGCTGGGGACTCAACCTGACCAAAGCCTACCGGCTATGGCGGCCGCCGGCGCACATCGGCGGCCCGGCCCGCCCGCCGTTCGGCCCCGCAATCGGCGGCCGACCAGGGGTTACACCGACGACACGGGGTGAGAAAAAACAACTTTCGGCGTGTTCGCGTCGCAACCGTGGCGCGAAGGTGACGCGCGATGGACGCGGCGGGCCTGACCTGCGCCTTGTCGGCGCGCCGTTACGACTGCGGGGTCATGTGCCGCAGGGTGGTGTGCGGGCTCTGGCCGTACGTCTGGCGATACAGCACCGCGAACCTGCCGGTGTGCGCGAAGCCCCACCGCTGGGCGATTTCGGTGACGGTGGTGTCGGACGGCGCGCCCGCCAGCAACTCTTGATGGGCGCGGTTGAGGCGCACGCGGCGAATGTATTCCGTTGGCGTGGTGGCGAGCTGGCGGCGGAAGAGGTACTGCACCGCCCTGGGCGTCAGATGAACCTTCGCCGCGACGTCGTTGATGCTGATGTCGGCGGCGGCGTGACGATG
Source organism: Mycobacterium sp. E342 (assembly GCF_001667665.1). Taxonomy (NCBI): domain Bacteria; kingdom Bacillati; phylum Actinomycetota; class Actinomycetes; order Mycobacteriales; family Mycobacteriaceae; genus Mycobacterium; species Mycobacterium sp. E342. The sequence goes on along the minus strand of NZ_LZJM01000190.1, from coordinate 43,469 downwards.
GATGAAAGACACTGCTTCCCTGAGCGTTTCGGACAACGTCGGCTCGTCGGCCAGATCCTGCTCGGTGACGTTGGACGGGAAACACTCCAGCAGCGCGCCGGCCAGCAGCGGAGCCAGTCCGGCCACGATCAGCGGCTGATGCGCTGTGTCCGGCCCGGCCAAGGTCCCCGCCACATAGTCCAGCGCCCGGTGCCACGCCCGCACGGCCGCGCGCGAGCGTGGGCGCCAGTCCCGGAAGTGGATCTGCTGGGGTAACGGCGTGCGCCAATCCGCGGCGGCCCGGTGCAGCACGTCCGCGGGGATGCTGACCACATCGAAACGTGACCCGTTGCACTGCAGCACGCACGGCATCCCGTGGGCGACGAGCACCGGGAAGTCCACCGTCGCGAGGGGGCCGCCGGCAATGCTCGTCGACCCCGCGCGGGGCTGGATCACCACGACGCCCTCGGAGGCCGGGATCTCCAGCGCGACGCGCCCCTGAAACGTCACGTCGTCCAGCGTCAGCGAGCCGGCTTCGCAGCGGCGGTGGGCGACGGCCGAACCGCCCATCAGCCCGGTGATGCGCCACCCGGGGGTGTAGACGCCGGCAAAGAATCGCCGCGCGGCCTGCGCGTCGACGGTGCGGAACTGGTCGAACCGAATCGCCGAGCCGGGAACGTGTGCCGGCCGTCCGGCATCGCCGGACAGAGCCGGGGCGCCGGGGTCGGCTTGATCCGCGTCGGGCCGTTGACCGATAGCACCGGCGGCCACACCTGGGCCGGCGCTGTCGGTGATGCTCGTCATGGCGGTCATAGTCTGCGGTCCCCCCACGGCTTTCGCGCTGTGATCATTGCATCACCGGACACCGGATGACTGCAAGCGCGCCGGCGTCCAGCGTGGGGATACCTGCCGGTAGATGTTGAGCGTGTCGAGGGCGATCCGGTCCCACGCATAGCGCGACACGGCGCGACTGCGGCCGGCCGCGCCCATGCTCGCACGTTGAAAGCCTTGCGGGAGAAGGTTTCTCAAAGCTGCGGACAGCCCGACGGACGATTCCGGCGACAGCACCAAGCCGGTGACGTTGTCCACCACGGCGTCTTTGAGCACCCCCACTCCAAACGCCACCACCACCACGCCGCTGGCCATCGCCTGCAGCACCGCTGTCGCGCGCGGTGGCCGTCGCGGCGTGCACGCGACCACGTCGGCGGACCTCAGCAGCGTCGACAGCTCGTCACCGGCGACGGTGCCTGCGAACCGAACGCGGTCGTCGACGCCCAGCCTGGCGGCCAACTGTTGCAGCCGGGCCCGCGCCTCGTCGTGCGCCCGGTTGGTGGCGCCGGTCTCCGCGACTACCAACTCGGTGGCGGGAACCCTGCGAAGAGCGCCGATGGCGATATCGAAGCCGTTGTCCGGCAGCGGGTTCGGCGCCAGGCAGAGGACACGATGCAGGTCGGTACGGGCCAGCGCCGGACCGCTCGAGGTGAATCGCTCGACGTCGACACCGCTCGTCAAAGCCGACACCCGGGCACGGCTGCGGCGCAACCGGGTCAGCGCATCGACGTCATCGGAGCTCTCACCGGTCACCCACCTCGCGCTGCGCGCCAGGAGCGGTTCGATGCGGAGCCGTTCACTCTCCGAAGGCGTGCCCCCGGCCGGATCGGTCCCGTTGGTGGCGGCCAGGCCCGGGAAAGTCTGGACGGTCGGGACGTCCCGCCGCCGGGCGGCCAGCTGCGCGGCCAGACCGCCAAGCCACCCGTAGGCGTGCACGACGTCGGGCGCCTCGGCCGCCCACTGGCCGGCGAGGGAACCCGCCCAGTCGCCGACGTAGGGCAGCACGTCCGAGACCGACTTTGCCGCTCGTGGGCCGACGCCCACCGATACGGTGCGGCCGTCGGTGCTGGTACCCGCAGCTCGGCGGCCATTGTGCCGAACGAATCGGGTGACCTCGTGGCCGCGGGCCGCGAGCGCGGCGGACAGTTGCTGTGGGTCGTCGCCGACGATGTCGTCGCCGCTGACGATCGCGATCCTCACCTTCGAACCCCTTCCGTCGCCCTTGGCGTGGGGGCGTACCCGGCCCGATATGGGCGAAACTCGGCGGCGCGGCCGTTTCGCCTGAGGCGCCGCGGTTTCGCATTGTGGACAACCCTTCGGGGCCCGACCCGAACGGATCGCTCGCGGGACTGTGCCGCAGCCGCCGTTTTGGAAGACTAGACGGGTGGCGAGCGACGCGCACCGGCCCGTCGTCGAGCTGGTGGTCCTGCTGGCGTCGGCGGGGGGCCTGGACGCGCTGTCACGGGTATTGGCGGACCTGCCGGCGGAGTTTCCGGCCGCGGTCGTCGTGCAGCAACACCTCGGCGACCACGACAGCGTGTTGCCGGCGATTCTTCGCCGGCAGAGCGGGCGACCGGTCAGCTGGGCGCGCGACGGGCAGGCCCTGGCGCCGGGACAGGTGGTCATCTGCCCACCGGGAATGCAGCTGGAGCTAACCCCGGACGGCCGCTGCCGCCTGCGCGCCATGAAGAGCCTCGGGGTGCGGCGCTTCGACGTGCTGCTGCGGTCGGTCGCCGAGTCGTACGGGCCACGCAGCGTGGCGGCGGTGTTGTCGGGCTCCGGCCAAGACGCGGCTGCGGGCACGGCGGCGATGAAGCGCGCCGGCGCCCTCGTCCTCGCGGAAAGCCCGGACACCGCCCTGTATTCGTCGATGCCGGTGGCGGCGGCGCGGGCCGGGGCCGACCTGGTGTTGCCGATACACCAGATCGGCCGCATGCTGGCGGGCGTCGTCGAGGGGGCGCCGCTGCCCGCGCAGCAGCCCCGCGACAACGGGCGGGTGTCCTGGGGACCCCCAATTCACGGCTCCGGTGCGGACACGCCGGCGCCGGGGCTGTTGCGCGACGAGGTAGTGAACAACGCGGCAGGTCGCGCCGAACTCGCCGCGTCGCGCGCCGCCGAACTCGGCCGCAGACGACGGGACCTGTCCGCGGGATTCGGCGCCACCGCGGAAACGGTGGAGACGGCGCGGCGCAGGGCCGCCGAGTCGCGGCGCCGCGCACAGCTGGCCCACCAGGCGGCCGAGGAAGCGGCCGCCCGTTGGGGGCAGGCAGGCGGCTAGACCACCACCTCCATCAGCAGCAGCGCGCCGCGGACCGTCTCCTCGCCCGACCGAAACGATGTGCACATGATGCGCACCCGGGTGGGCCGGCCCCGCCGGTTGACGGCGTCGACCTCCGTCTCACCGGAGCTGCTGGCGTCCACGAACGCGTTGCCGATCAGCGGCCGCACGGTTTCCAGCGGCAGCCCGATGTCCAGGTTGGTCAGCCTGTTTCCGATCGTCTCCTCCGAGCGCAGCCCCCACAGCTCCTCGCAGCCGCGGTTCCACAGGATCACCTTCATCTCGCGGTCCACCACCACCATTCCCATGCGAACCGAGTCGATCAGCGAATCCAGGAAGTTCTTCGCGTCGTCCAATTCAAGGCTGCGCTCCCGCAGCATGTCGTTGATGGTGTGCAGCTCGTCGTTGGTGGACTGCAGTTCCTCGTTCATGGTCTCGAGTTCTTCGTTGGTGGACTGCAGTTCCTCGTTCGTGGTCTCGAGTTCCTCCACGGTGGACTGCAGTTCCTCGTTGGTGGTCTCGAGTTCCTCGTTGGTGGACTGCAGTTCCTCGTAGGCCGCTTCCAGCTGGCGGTTGGTCTGGACGACCTTGTCCAGCAGGGCGCGCGTCGCGCTCACGTCGAAGAACACGATCGACACGCCGAGCAGCCCGTTCTCGGCGTCGACGAGCGGGTTGACGTGGATCTCGAACCACACGGTCTCGGCGCCCGGCCGCTGCCATTTGACGTCCTGGATCCGCGCCGACCGGCGCTCCACCTTGGCCTGCTCCAGGTAGGCACGCAGCTCCACCGGACGGTAGGACACCTCGAGGTCGCGCAGGAGCCGGCCGATGTCACGGGCCGAGAGCCCGAACAGGGTCTCGGCCTGTTGATTGATCATCGCAACGGTGTCATCGCCGGTGACCACGATCTGAGCCACCGGACTGGCACGAAAAGCCAAGTCGCGCACCGTCGTCAGGTCCGTCAGGTCGACGTTGCGTTCGTAGAACGCCCCGGCGGGGTCGTAGCGCTCGATGCCGGCGTGGCTGCCGATCGCCTTGCGGAAGATTCGGTGTTTGAGGTTCAGCGGGGTGAACCGATCGCCATGGCTGAGCAGCATCTCGGCGTGCCCGAGGAACAGCGTCCCCTGCGGCGCAAGCGCAAAATGCAAGCGGCTTAAGACGGTTCGCTGCGTCTCGGCGTTGAGGTACATCAGCGTGTTGCGGCACACCAGCAGGTCGACGCGGGAGATGGGCGCGTCCTTGACCAGATCGTTGCGGCCGAAGATCACCGCACGGCGCAAGTCCTTGTGAAAGACGTAGCGGCCGTTGACCTGTTCGAAATAGCGGGACAGCAGGTCGGCCGGCACCGACTCCACGGCCTTGGCATCATAGGACGCGGCGCGCGCCTCGGTCAGCGCGTCCTCGTCGATGTCGGTGGCGTAGATCTTGACCCGTTGCCGGAATGCCTCGGGACCCAGCGCCTCGGCCAGCAGCATGGCCAGCGTGTAGGCCTCCTCGCCGGATGCGCAGCCCGCGCTCCACACCCGGATCGGGTCGCCCGGACCGCGCTCGGCCAGCATCCGCGGAATGACTTCGGCGGCGATGTATTCCCAAGCCTCCGGGTCGCGGAGGAAGGCGGTGACGTTGATCAGGATCGTGTTGAACAGCGCCGCGAATTCGTCGGAACTGGCTTGCAGGAAGTCGAGGTATTCCTCGAAAGTGCTATAGCCCGCCTGGTCCATCCGGTGGCGGACCCGGCGCATCAGGGACGTGCGCTTGTAGCCGGTGAAGTCGAAGCCGCGCGAGTCACGCATGTAGCGCAACAGGGCCTCGAAAGCCTCGTCAGTACTGCCGTCCATCCAAGTCCCGTCCGCCTCGCGCGTGGCCGAAGGAATTGAACATTACTCGCGCTGATCAGAGTTGATTCTCGCGACCGACCAACCCCCAGATCGTCTTGCCCGTCGAGGTCGGGGTGGTGCCCCAGACCCGACACAGGGCGGACACGATGGCCAGGCCTGACACGAGCTCGGCGCCGCGTTCGGCGTCCTCGTGCCGGCCCGGCAACCGGTTGCTGCGATCCTCCACCGCGACGGTGACGGCGTCGTCGAAGCTTTCGACGATCAGCACGGGCGCGCTCGTGGTGTGGTCGAGCACGTTCTCCACGAACACGGTGGCCACCGTGGACGCCACGGGGACCACCTCCCGGCAGTCCCATTCGGTGAGCCAATCGCTGACGATCGTGCGGGCCAGGCCGAGGCTGCCGCGTGAACGCGGAAGCTCGGTGCGGGCCCGACGGCGGACCCGTAACGACTGACTGCGCACAGCGTCCAGCGCCGACTCCCGGGTGGGGTGCACCGGCACGTACCGGGTCACGCCGCCGGCGGCGATCGCCCGCCGCGCGTCCGGTGCCGAGCACACCAGCAGGATCGGGACGTCCGGCCAGACGCTGACGTGCCAGCGCGCGCTGGTGAAGACCGTCCAGGCCGACGCCGTCGGCGCGGAGAGCCGGTTGACATCGACGATCACCGCGCTGGGCTCGTCCAGGGCCGCCTTGATCACCGCGTCCCGGAGAGTCCGATACGTGAAGCTGTCCAGCACGCCCGCGACCATCAGCACCGGCACCTCATCTTGCGCCTCGGTGTCGATGCCGACGGCGGACCGCGGTTCAGCCACCGGCCCCACCCCCACGCGGAGCGGTGTTCGACAACCGGTCGCCGAGGACCTTCAGCGCCCGTTCGGCTTCTTCGGCCAGGTCGGTGTAGTGCCGGTTGAGCAGTCCGGGCTCGGTCCGGTCGGCCCGCGTTCGCGCCAATCGGGCCTTTTCCTGAAGGCTGCGCAAGGCGACCCAGAGCGCGCCCTCGACTTCGGCGCCCCGCGCGGCGAGCAACGCGTCGGCCGTCCAGGCGTGACCGACCTGGCAGCGAAAGTTGCCCTCGCTGACGGAAACCAGGGAGCCATTGCAGTCCGGGCAGGTGAAACCCGAGGGCGCGCCCAACTCCTGGGTGTCGAATTCGGTCGAGAATCGCGACATCATGGCAATGCGATTCTCCAATTCCATTGCGGCGTCAGGCTCCATCTCCGCACCCTCTCGCTCTTGGTGCGACAGTTCTTTGAGCAGGGCGCCGATGTCGCAGGCCGCGGCCTGGTGATCCAGCAGGCCGGCGTCACGCGCGTGGGTCGGCATCGCGGGGAACAGCGCGTCCTCGGCTGACTGGCCGATGGTGATGCCGCCGCGCGAGCGGATCGCGGCCAGGCCCAGCACCCCGTCGTCGAGCACCCCGGAGAGCAAAACGCCTACCGCGCGCGCCGAATGCCAGGGCGACCGACCGAAACAACGCGTTGATCGCGGGCCGGTGCCCAGTCTCGGTGGGTCCCTGCGACAGCAGCACGCGGTGGTCGGCGACCAGCAGGTGGTGGTCGGGGCGGGCGACGTAGATGCATCCCGGTTCGAGCCTCGCGCCGTCTTCGGCCGCGACGGCCGGCAGGGGGCCGGAGCGGTCGACGATCCGGGACAGCGCGCTGGGCGCACCGGCCGGGATGTGCAGGGCCATCACGTAGGCGTAGGGAACGTCGGGCGACAACCCCGCGGCCAGCTTCGACAGCGCTTCCACTCCCCCGGCGGAGGCACCGACTGCCACCACACCGCGCAATTCGCCGTCGTCGCTGATCGCTCCGGTCACCACCCTCGACTACCCGCATCAATGGTAGGTAACCCACGCGGCGAGGGATAGATGCGCGTATCGGCCGGTGCGGGCTTCGCGGGCAGGAGTTTTCACCCCGGTCCGGGCGGGCATCCTGACTTGAGCTCTGGTGATCATGGACAGGAGGATGGATGATGCCGAATTCGTCGATCAAGAACGAGAAGTTGTACAAAGACCTCCGCAAGCAGGGCGACTCGAAGGAGAAGGCCGCCCGCATCTCGAATGCGGCCGCGGCCCGGGGCAAGTCCTCGGTCGGGCGCAAGGGCGGCAAGTCGGGCTCGTATCAGGACTGGACCGTCCCGCAGCTCAAGAAGCGCGCGAAAGAACTTGGCATGTCGGGGTATTCGAGCCTGACGAAGGACAAGCTGGTAGCCAAGCTGCGGAATCACTGACCGTCGCGAGCACAGGTGAGGCCGAGCCGCTCGATCAACACCAGGAATGCCACCGCGTAGTCGTTGTCGGCGGTCTGCGCCCTGATCTGATCCCAGTCCAGCTGTTCGCGCACCGCGCGCACGGCGGGCAGCAGCCTGGCGAAGTCGCAGTAATGCTCGCCCAGGGACCGCAGTTGCTGAATCAGCACCATGGTGGGCGGCAGCACGGGCATCCGGATGGCCAGCACGTCGTGCTGCTCGGCGTGGTCCAGGGTCGACGTTTCGACCCGCACGCCGTTGAGGCGGTGCAGGACGTCGACGACCGTTTCGCCGGCGCGCGCCTTGAACAGCCAGTCCTCCGGCGGCCGTTCGACGGCGAAGCCCGCGTCGCTGAGGGTGCCGACGGCGTCGTCCACGTCCGACTCGGCCACCACCAGGTCCACGTCGTGAGTGGGCTCGGGCGCGCCGTAGGCCCACAGTGCGTAGCTGCCGGCCAACGCGAAACGCGGTCCGTTCTCCTTGAGCGCCGAGGCCGCACCCCGCAGCGCCCCCCGCAGCGGCGTGCTGGACGCGGGCGGGTCGACGTGGGTTCCGTGGGTTGTCGTCTCGTGGGCGGTCATCGTGCCTAGGTGATACCCCGCGGGCGAGGGGCGGAACCTGCGCGGACGCGGCGCCGGGAGGGTAAGCCGTTTAAGTTGCGGCCCTTTGGGCAAATCTTACGGTTATGTCAGCCGCCCGGCTCCATGTGCGTGATGCCGCAGCCGCCCCGATCTCCGCCCACGACCAACGGGCGGAGTCGCCGGTGTGTGGGGGCATCGGCGGCCTTCGCGCCCTGGCCTGCGGCGCGGGTGTCGGCCTCGTCGCGCGGTGTGAGCCCGCGGGCAACCACATCCACCGCGACACCGAATCGTCCGTCATCACGTCGGCGCGAACCCGGGCTCGGGCGCCCCACGGGTTCGCTCACCGCCTCAGGCAACTGGGGAGATCGGTGGCGGGTGATTGCGCGTGACGGCGGGATTGGTCAGGCATTGGCTGGAGTCCGGTCGGCTCGAGCTGCCACTGCCCGCCTCCGGGCGCACCGCCGAACGTTGGCAGCGCCTGGCGTCGCTGGCCGAAGAGAACATCGTGGCGGCCAGGGTCGCCGAAGCCCATGCCGACGCCGTCGCGATCCTGCACGAATTGGGCGGTAAACCACCGGAATCCGGTCAACTGTGGGGCGTCTGGGCCGCCGAGTCCCCGGACGCGGTGTTGACGGCGACCGATGTCAACGGCGCGTTCACCCTGACGGGTACCAAGGTGTGGTGCTCGGGCGCCGGGTTCTGCACCCACGCGCTGGTGACCGCCCGGCTCGAGGACGGAACGCCGGGCCTGTTCGCCGTCCAGGTGACGGATCCGGGCGTCAAACCCCTGCCCAGCACCTGGTGGAACGCGGGAATGGCGGGCAGCGACACCCGGCCCGTGCAGTTCACCAACACCCACGCCGTGGCCGTCGGCGACCCGGGCGACTATGTGAACCGGCCCGGCTTCTGGCACGCGGCGATCGGCGTGGCCGCCTGCTGGCTGGGTGGCGCTCGCAGGGTCGCCGATCCCCTGTATCGTTGCGCCGCAAGCGAATCCGCCGACGCCTACTCGTTGGCTCACCTCGGCGCCGTGGACGCCGCGCTGGCCGCGGGCGACGCGATCCTGGCCGTTGCGGCCACCCAGGTCGATTCCGATCCGTTCGACCGGGCCGGCACCGCGCAGCTGCTGGCCCGGCGCGTCCGCTCGGTCGTGGAACACGCGGTCGACGAAGCCATCACCCGCACCGGCCGCGCGCTGGGGCCCGGCCCGCTCTGCCAGGACGGGCGGCACGCCCAGCGCGTCGCCGACCTGAGCATCTACATTCGGCAAAGCCACGCCGAGCGGGACCTCGCCGAGCTGGGGCGGCTGGCGGGCCGACGGCCCTGAGGCGCGACGTGAGAACCGCATCGACCAGCAACCGCGACCGGTTCGCCGCCAAGCCGCTCACCCACGGCGGCACTCCGGCGCCGTTGTGGCTGGCCGCTTTCGAGCGCGGCCCCGTGCCGCCACTGGACTTGGGCGAGTGCCCACGCCTGATCGTCGTCACCCCCCACCCCGACGACGAAACCCTCGGACTGGGCGCGACGATCGCCCAACTGGTCGCGTCGCGCGTCGACGTCCGGGTGGTCTCGGTCAGCGACGGGGGGACGGCCCAGCCCGGTGCGACGCGATCCGGCCGGATTCGTCTGGCGACCACGCGTCGATACGAATTGCGCAGGGCCAGCGACGTTTTAGGCGTCAGTCCGCCCGTCACGCTGGGCCTGCCCGGCGGCGAGCTGGCCGACCACGAGGACGCGATCACCGAGTCGCTCGTCGACATCCTCGCGACCGCCGGTCCCGACACCTGGTGCGCGGCGACCTGGCGGGGAGACGGGCACCCCGATCATGAGGCGGTGGGACGGGCGGCGGCGGCGGCGTGCGCGCGCACTGGCGTCGCGCTGCTCGAATATCCGATTTGGATGTGGCATTGGGCCGCCCCGGCCGATCCGACGGTGCCGTGGGACCGCGCCCGCTCGCTGCCCGCACCCGGCTGGGCCATCAACCGCAAACGCCTTGCGGCGCAGTGCTATCGGAGCAGGCTGGGACCCAGCCGCGCCGGGCGCGCGACCGTCGTGCCGCCATTCGTCCTGCAGCGACTGCTCGCCGTGGGAGAGGTCGTGTTCCGGTGAGAGATCCTAGGCGGTCGTGACCGCCCACCCGGGAAAGTGGGTAGGAGGACCCTATGCGCGTGGCGACCTTCAACATCCTGCACGGCCGCACCGTAGGTGACGGGGTGGAATTACCGCGGCTGCGCGACTGCGTGCGCCGCCTCGATCCCGACGTCCTGAGCCTGCAAGAGGTCGACTGTGATCAGCCGCGCTCCGACCGCGCCGACCTCACCGCGGTGGCGGCCGAAGCCATGGGGGCCGTCGAGCACCGGTTCGTGGCCGCGATCTCCGGCACCCCGGGGGCGACGTGGATGGCCGCCACAGGTCACGAGCAGCCCGGGACGGCGGCCTACGGAATCGCGCTGCTGTCGCGCTACCCGGTGGCGAGCTGGCAGGTGGTGCGGCTGCCCCGCATTCCGATGCGTTTTCCCATGTACCTGCCCGGGCCCAACCGGGTGATGATCGTCGACGAGGAGCCGCGGGCGGCGGTGATCGCGCAGCTGCACACCCCGATGGGCGGGCTGACGGTGGCCAACACGCACCTGTCGTTCGTGCCGGGCTGGAATCGTCGCCAGCTACGCAGGCTGGTGCACGACCTGCGCGGCTTGCCGGGCCCGCGGCTGCTGACCGGCGACCTGAACATGACCCCCAAGACGGTGCGGCGCTGGTCGGGCATGCGGGCGTTGGCCGCCGCCGCGACCTTCCCCGCGGATGCCCCCGACCGCCAGCTCGATCACATCGTGACCGACGACCGCCGCCTGCGCGGCAGCGCCGTCGAGAGCGAGCCCATGGGGATCTCCGACCATCGACCGCTGGTGGTCGAGCTCGCACACGCGTGAAGCACGGCGCTCAGGCCTGGGGACGCCCCGCCCATCCCATCGCGCTCAGCCGGCGGCGGACCCGCTCGATCTCGCCGACCGAGGGCAGCTCGTCGGTGACCCGCGTGATCGCTACCCCGACGTCAACGTTGGTGATCGGACCACGTTCGAGCGCAGCCAATTTCGTCGCAATGGTGGTGACCTCGTCGTCGGACACCCGTCGCGGCAACAGCGCCAGGAGCGGCGCGTATCCGAGCGCTGGCGCACCGCTCGGGTAACCCGCGCGCAAGAACGCGAGAACGCTCGAGACCCGGCCGGTCAAGCCCATCGTCCACCTCGCTAGTCCACCGCACGCTACACACCGGCGGTCGGTTCTAGCCAGGGATAACCCGGCTCGGCGGTTTGAAACCGCGGCGCGGACACGAAAAAGAGGCCCGGCCCCGAGCGGGACCGGACCCCTTCGCCGGCGACTTACTGGTTTTCCTTCTCGCGCTGCTCGGCGGCCTCCGCACCGGCCCGCGCGGACTCGGCTTCGGCCTCCTTCTTGCCCGCGTCGCGCTGAGCGTCGGCCTTGTCCTGCTGGGCCTGACCCTCCTTGACCACGTCGTCGCGACCGAGCACGGCCCCGCCGACTTCCTTGACCTTGCCCTTCACGCCCTCGACGGTGCCCTGAACGGCTTCCTGCGGCCCGCTCTTGCCATCCCCCATGGATCGACCTCCCTTTGGTTACTGTGCAACTCGCCCCTACGGCGTTCCCGCCGGCCGACCCGCCAAACTCTCGTGTCGGTGTGCGCGCGATCACGGGAGAGCGTTTGCCGCCGAATTGGACAGTTTCAACCGGGATCTGCTGGGTAGTTGCTCAGCGACCAACGAAAGGGGGTGAGGGTTCTGACCACGATCGCCGTAATCGGGGCGACCGGTACGGTCGGATCCCGCGTCGTCGCCAGGCTCAAGGCCCGCGACGTCGGGGTCGTTGAGGTTTCCCGCGCTCACAGCGTCGACCTGCTCGACGGGGAGAGCCTATACCGGGCGCTCAAGGGAGCAGATGTCGCGATCGACGTATCCAATCCCGTGCCGGCCGACGGGCAGCCCACCATCACCCAGGCCCTGATTACCGCCTCCCGCAACGTCATGGGTGTCTGCTCCGCGCGGGGGGTCCAGCGCCTGGTGGTGTCGACGATGGCCTGCATCGACGATCCCGTGTTCGACGGGACCCCGTACTACGAGGCCAAGCGCGCGGCGAAACAGATCCTGCTCGACGGTCCGGTCCCGACCACGGTCGTGAAATCCACTCAGTGGTTCGAGTTCGCCACCGGCGCCGCGGGGCCGGTCAATCGTGACGGGGACGAGGTGATCGTCGAGGACTGGTTGATCCAGCCCATCGCCGCCGACACCGTCGCCGACGTACTCGTCGAGACGGCGCTGGGACAGACGCCTACGCCGCGCAGCATCACCGGTCCGGACGCCATCCGGCTGCCCCAACTGACATCGAAAGTCCTTGACCGGCAAGGTGACAGCCGTTCCGTACGCGTAGTACCGCCGCCCGTTCCCGCGCTCGCCACGGGAGCGTTGCTGGCGTCCGATCAGGCGATCGTCCTCGGTCCCGACGTCGAGACTTGGTTGAGTTCGCTCCCCCCAGCCGGTGCCGACGGTCACGCGAAGGACGGCGGTGACGGCGCGCACGCGTCGGTGGACCGGCCGGATTTCTCCCGCATCTGAGCGGCGTCCCAGGGCCGGGACAGTGCCGATTTCAGGTCACGATTCCGTCACGATGTCGATTACGGTTCCTTAAGAATCACGGTGTGGTCTTAAGAATTCTCAACGTTGCCAACGGGAATTGACCATTCGCTTAGTGAACGATCACGTTCCCTGGCCGTATTGATGGATTTTGCCTTCCGCGTTCGTCGCGAGCGAACCCGGCACCTTTCGACTTCCGCTACTTTGGTTTTCGAGGATCGGGAGCCTCTGTCGAGAACCAATTCGCAATTTCTGTAAGGACACACTGATCATGAAAATCAGCAGTATTGTCGCGCGCCGGCGACTGGCCGGCATCAGTGCCGGCTGCCTGCTCGGGGGGATCACCATGGGCGTCGTCGCACCGTCCGCGGCCGCGGCGCCCGACTGCAGCCCCGGCGGAGTCAACGCCACCGTCTCGTCCGTGCGGGGCTCGGCCGAGCAGTACCTGGCGGCACATCCGGGCGCCAACCAGGTGGTCACGGCCGCCTACGGCCAGCCGCGTCCGGAGGCCGCGGCGAACCTGCGGGGCTACTTCACGGCGCATCCGCAGGAGTACTACGACCTGCGCGGCATCCTGGCGCCGATCGGCGACACCGAACGGCAGTGCAACGTCTCGGCCCTGCCGCCGACCCTGGAGTCGGCCTACCAGGAGTTCATGGCCGGCTGAGCTGCGCCGCGATCCGCCGAACGGCCCGCCACGACGCTGTGGCGGGCCGTTTCGTCGCGACGTGTGAACGGCAACCGCGACGGGTAATTGTCCAGTCAGCGAACGTAACTGGAGGAAAATGATGCGGCTGCGTCGCAGCGTTCTCAACAAGCCGGGCATCGCGCGCAAGCGCCGCGGGAAAGGCTTCGCGTATTACGGGCCCGACGGCGAACTGCTGGCCGACCCGCAAACCCTACAGCGCATCAAGGATCTGGTCATTCCGCCGGCCTGGAAAAACGTGTGGATCTCCCCGCACCCGAACGGACACATTCAGGCCGTCGGCGTCGACGCCGCCGGCCGCCGCCAGTACCTCTACCACAGCGCATGGCAACAGGAACGCGCCGAGGAGAAGTTCGACCGCGTCCTGGAACTGTCCACCCGGTTGCCACAGTGGCGCGCCGTTATCGAAAAAGACCTGACGCGCGGCGGGCTGACCCGCAATCGGGTGCTGGCGCTGGCGTCGCGCCTGCTGGATCGCGGGTATTTCCGCGCCGGCGGAGAGCAGTATGCCGAGGAGAACGAGTCGTACGGCCTGGCGACCCTGCAGTGCGATCACGTAGTGGTCCGGCGCGATGCGGTCCAATTCGACTTTCCCGCCAAGAGCGGTGTGCGCCGCACCGTGGAGATCGAGGATCCCCAGGTGGTCCGCGCGGTGCGCGCGCTGACGCGCCGGCCCGAACGAACCGAACGACTCCTGGTGTGCCGCACCGCGTCCGGCTGGGTCGAGTTGCGGTCCGACGACCTCAATGCCCGATTCAAGGAACTCGTCGGCGACGAATACACCGTCAAGGACCTGCGGACCTGGCACGGAACCGTGCTGGCGGCAACGGCGTTCGCCGACGCGGACCCGGCCGTTTCCCGGCGGGTGGCCAAACGCGTGGAATCCACCGTCATGAAGGAGGTTGCCGAGGAGCTGGGCAACACCCCGGCGGTGGCCCGCGGGTCCTACGTCGACCCGCGCGTGGTGACCGGGTATGAACAGGGGCTCACGATCGCCGCGGCCACGCGGCGCGCCGAACGCGCCCGCGACCCCGACGCCGCCCAGGAGATCCTCGACAAGGCCACGCGCAATCTGATCCGGCGAGTGGCCAAGGGCCACACCGCATCCGGATCGTCCGCGCTGCTCAAGAGCGCGTGACCCGAGCGCGGGCCGAGCTGCCCCTTGCTGCCTGCGGAAAAACGGACGAATAACGGCGCCGATCTTGGGTATGCCCGTCGTGTGGGAAGTGCCCTGGCGGCTCAGTCACGCCAGGTTGCGGTCGAAACAGACGGCCGCGGGCGATCGCAGCAAACCACGCGCCACCGTGTCTCCTGCGTGCCCGGCGTACCTAGCGAACATCACGGAAAACCGTCTGTCTAGGAGGAACATCAATGGCCAAGCAAGAGGTCTCGGACTACCTGTTGGAGCGATTGCGGGCATGGGGCATCGAGCACGTGTTCGCCTACCCCGGTGATGGCATCAACGGGTTACTCGCCGCGTGGGGTCGCGCCGACAACAAGCCCAAATTCATCCAGTCGCGCCACGAGGAGATGAGCGCCTTCGAGGCGGTCGGCTACGCGAAATTCACCGGCCGGGTCGGCGTGTGCGCGGCCACGTCGGGGCCGGGCGCGATCCATCTGCTCAACGGCCTCTACGACGCCAAACTCGACCACGTTCCGGTGGTGGCCATCGTCGGGCAGACCAACCGCACCGCCATGGGCGGCAACTACCAGCAGGAGGTCGACCTGCTGAACCTGTTCAAGGACGTCGCCAGCGACTACGTCCAAATGGTCACCGTCCCAGAGCAATTGCCCAACGTGCTGGATCGCGCGATCCGGATCGCGATGACCCAGCGGGCGCCCACGGCGTTGATCATCCCCAGCGACGTGCAGGAGCTGCCGTACTCGCCGCCAGAGCACGCGTTCAAGATGGTGCCCTCCAGCCTGGGCATCGAATACCCCGAAATCGCCCCCGACGACGCGGCCATCACACGCGCGGCCGAGATCCTCAATGCGGGCAAGAAGGTGGCCATCCTGGCGGGCACCGGTGCGCGCGGAGCGCACGAAGAGCTGGCCCAGGTCGCCGACCTCCTCGGGGCCGGGGCGGCCAAGGCGCTGCTGGGCAAAGACGTGCTGTCGGACGAATTGCCTTGGGTCACCGGCTCTATCGGCCTGCTGGGCACGCGGCCGAGCTACGAGCTGATGCGGGACTGCGACACGCTGCTCACGGTGGGATCCAGCTTCCCCTACACGCAGTTCCTGCCCGATTTCGGGCAGGCCCGCGCGGTGCAGATCGACGTCGACGGCCGGCTCATCGGGATGCGCTACCCCTACGAGGTCAACCTGGTGGCCGACGCGAAAACCGCGCTGCGGGCGCTGATTCCGCACCTGCGCCGCAAGGAGGACCGGTCATGGCGGGAAGGGATCGAGAAGAACGTAGCGCGCTGGTGGGAGACGATGGACATGGAAGCGCACGTCAGCGCCGACCCCATCAACCCGATGCGGCTGTACTCCGAGCTCTCCCCCAAGCTGCCCGACGACGCCATCGTGACGGCCGACTCCGGCTCGGCGGCCAACTGGTATGCCCGCAATCTGCGCTTCCGCGGCAACATGCGGGGTTCGCTGTCCGGCACGCTGGCCACCATGGGACCGGGTGTGCCGTACGCGATCGGCGCCAAATTCGGCCACCCGCGCCGGCCCGTCATCGCGTTCGTCGGCGACGGCGCCATGCAGATGAACGGCATGGCCGAGCTGATCACCATCAAACGGTACTGGCAGGAGTGGGCGGATCCACGGCTGATCATCGCGATCCTGCACAACAACGACCTCAACCAGGTCACCTGGGAGATGCGCGCCATGGCAGGGTCGCCGAAATTTCATGAATCCCAAGCGCTTCCGGATGTCGACTTCGCCGCGTTCGCGGCCAGCCTGGGCCTCAACGCGATGGCCATCAAGGACCCGGATCAGCTCGAGGGCGCGTGGGGCAACGCGTTGTCGGCCGACCGACCCACCGTGCTGGACGTCTTCACCGACCCCGACATGCCGCCCATCCCGCCGCATGCCACCTGGGAGCAGTTCAAGTCGTCCGCCGCCGCGGTGCTCTCCGGCGACGAGGACCGCAGGGGCTTCATCAAGGTCGGCCTGAAGACCAAGGCGCAGGAGTTCATGCCGCACAGGAAGGGATGAGCGTCAGCGGCCGGCGACGATCCCGGCACGCGCGCTGCGCAGGTCGTCGACGAAGAGCCGGTAGGACTCGATGTGCCGGTCGCTGCGATCGCGCAACACCGCCGACGGGTGGACCGTCGCCACCACGACGGGCTCGGGCTCCAGGTCGACCAGGGAGTCCGGTAGCGACACCCGCCGGCCGCGCTGGGCGGAGACCCGAAACGTCGCTCCCAGAAGGGATTGCGCGGCGGTCGCGCCCAGGCAGACGATCACCCGCGGCCGCACGGCCTCGATCTCGGCGATGAGCCACGGCCGGCAGGCCACCACCTCGGTGCGGCCGGGCTTCTGGTGGATCCGTCGCTTGCCGCTCTTGCGGCTGAACTTGAAGTGTTTGACCGCGTTGGTCACGTACGCCAGCCCCGGAGCGATGCCGGCGTCTTCGAGGGCCCGGTCGAGCAGCCGCCCGGCCGGACCGACGAACGGCTCGCCCGCGAGGTCCTCCTGGTCGCCCGGCTGCTCGCCCACCAGCATGATGGGCGCTCCGGGGTCTCCGCGACCGAACACCGTCTGAGTGGCGTCGGCGAAAAGCGGGCAGCCGCGGCAGCATTCGGCCGCCGCCCGCAGCGCCTCCAGCCCGCGTTCGGCGGGCAGGTAACGGTCGGCGCCGGGGGTCTTGGCGGCGGTCATGGTTTTTCCTCAGCGCGGGACGGGGTGTCCCCACTCCCCCTCGAGTGGGGACACCCCGTGAGTCGTGCTAGCCCTTGCCGACGATGGCGTCGCGGGCGCGGTCCAGCATCGCCGCGAACGGTCCGGCGGCGAGGTTGGCCGCCTGCGACTCGACACCGGCGTGCGGGCGGGTCGGCGCGATCGCCTCGGCGAGTTTGGCCGCGCGGCCCATCCGTTCGAGCTCGTCGTCGCTCAGCTCCTGTCCGAGCTTGGAGAACTCGTCGTGCTCCTCGTGCTCGGCGTGCTCGACGACCGCGTCACGCAGTTGCGTCAGCATGCTGGTGAACTCCGCGCTGTCGACGTCGAGCTTCTCCAGCTTCTGCAGGACGGTCTTGGCCTCGTGCTCTTCGTGAAGCCGCTCGTCGACCACCGCGGCGCCGTCGGAGAGCTTCCGCTTGGCGCGCGGGTGCACGATCTCCTCCTCGGCCGTCTCGTGGACGGCCAGCAGTCGCCGGAGTTCGACGAACGCCTTCTCACGTTCTTTCCCCGAAGCCGCCAACGTCTCGGCGAACAACGACTTGATCTGCTGGTGTTGACTGACGAGAAAGTCGACCACATCGGTGGGCGACTTGATGGCGCTCTGAGCCATGGTGTCCTTCCCCTGATTCGGCGCGCGGGCTGTTGCGCGCTTTCTTTCGGCTACCCGAGGAAATCCGCCACCAAACGGGTACGGCCGCCCACCAGCGGGTAGTTCCTCACCAAGTCGCGAAAGGCAACCCGCGAAAGGGAGGACGCCTATGGCCGGCCGTGTCCGCACCCGGGCGGCGATCCTGGGCGCGCTCGTCGTCACGGCGGGGTGCGCCGCGCCCGGCGCATCGTTGGAAAGCGCCCCCGACGTCGTGCTGTGGTCGGTCGCGGCGCCCTTGCGCGCGCCGGTGTGGTCGTATCGCGCGCACGCCCTTGTCGCGCTCACCGCCGATCACCGGCTTGCCGAGGTGAGCGCCGGTGACCACCCGGGCGCCGCCGACACCCGGTTCTCGGCGCCCATGGCGGCCGGACGCAACCTGCAGATCAGCCAGAAAGACGATCGCATCGTGTTCGTGCCGCAGCCCGACCGCGGCCGGGTCGCCGAGGTCGACCTCCAAAGCCTGCGCCAGATCGGCGATTTCGATGCCGGACCCGCCCCGGCGTATCTGTCTGAGGACGCCGGGTTGCGGACGCTGCTGGCGCTGTCGTCGGACGGGAAGTCGGTGACGCCGGTGGACCAATACGGCTTGCGCAAACTGCCCACCGCCGGAATCACCGGTGATCGCGCGGACAGCATCGACGGCGCCAACCGCGGCCGCGAGATCGAATACCACGCCTATGCGCCGTCGGGAATCCGCCATTACCAAGGGTATTCGTCTCCCGCCGAAGAGCGCGGGTCGCTGCCCATGAACGTCGCCGTCTCGGCGGGCGACGGCGCCGCGGTGACCCGCAGCTACGTGGCCGGGCCCGACGACAGCACGCTGTACGCGGTGGACTCGCGCCGCGGCGGTGAGGGCCTGGCGGTGCTGGCCAGCACCCGGCTGCCGTCCCCCATCCGGGAACTGGGCACCGACGACACCCGGCTCTACGCCGCCACCGACCACGAGCTGGTGGTGCTCGAGACCGCCAGCTTCACCGGCTTCCCGACCCGGAGCATCCCCGTCATCCGCGTCATCGGCTACCGGGCCGGACTGCCGCCGGCGGCCCAGTCGGCGGCGCTGTCGGGCATGGCGATCGGGCCGCATCGAGTGTACCTGACCTTGGCCGACAGGCCCTACGTGGTCAGCGTGGCCAAACCGCGCCTGTGATCGGCTACATTGCGGGCAGGTTCGGCCGGTAAGGAGGCGCTGGCGTGACCGACCCGCAGGACCGGTATTGGCAGAACCCGTACACCTACGACCCACTGGGCCGGGTGCCGCCGACCCCGCCGCCGTTGGAACCGCCGCCGCTCCCGCCGCCGGCCCCCGCCCCGCCGTACCGACCGCCCGTCAACGTGCTGGCGACGCTGTCGCTGGTGTTCGCGTTCGTGTTCGCGCCGGTCGGCGCGATCCTGGGACACGCGGGGCTGGCGCAGATCCGCCGCACCGGCGAGCCCGGCCGGGACCGCGCCCGGGCGGGGCTGGCGCTGTCGTACGCGTTCATCGCCGTCGGCGTCGCCGCCCTGGTCGCGTGGGCCACCCTGGGCCCCGCCCCGTCCCCGCAGACCGCCGCGCCCGCGACCACCTCCTCGGGCCCGGTGACCCCCGCCGGCCCGGGTCCGGTCACACCGGACGCCCTGGCGGCGCTGCTGCCGGGCGCCGACGCCCTGAAGAACCTCACGACCGACCAGAACCTCGAGGCGGGCCAGACCTGGAACAACCCGGGCCGTCCGGGCGCGGCGGGGGCCATCGACCGGCCCGAATGCTGGGGCAGCATCGCCCCGGGCACACCGGACGCCTACACCGGCGACGTGGCCGGATACCACGCGGCGGAGTACCGCGACACGCACACCTTCCTCAAGTCGACCCAGGTCATCGAGGCGGTCGTGGCCTTCCGCGACCCGGCTGCGGCGCAGTCGCAGCTCGCGGCGCTGCTGTCGGGATGGCGCCGCTGCAGCGGCCTGACCGTGACGCTGACACCGCCCAGCGGGGAGGCGCTCCCCTTTGCGGTGGGCGCGCCCGCCGATGCGGGCAACGGCATCACCACGCTGGACCTGACACCCCGGGGCCTGCAAATCCGCTCGGCCCGGGCGATCGCGGCCAAGGCCAACGTGATCGTCGACCTGATGGTCTCCTGCAGCGGCACGTCGGACGCCGAGCAGCCGCGGCTGGCCGGGGTGGGCATCGCCACCTACGTGCTGGGCAAGATCCCTGGCTAGGGTGGGCGCATGAAGTATCTCGACGTCGACGGAGTGGGACGGGTCAGCCGGATCGGCTTGGGCACCTGGCAGTTCGGGTCACGGGAATGGGGCTACGGCGAGGGTTACGCCTCGGGCGCCGCGCGTGACATCGTGCGCCGCGCGCTCGCCCTGGGGGTGACGCTGTTCGACACCGCCGAGGTGTACGGGCTGGGCAAGAGCGAGCGGATCCTCGGCGAGGCGCTCGGCGACGAACGCGCCGACGTCGCGGTGGCCAGCAAGATCATGCCGGTCGCGCCGTTCCCGGCGGTGGTCAAGCAGCGCGAGCGCGCCAGCGCGCGACGGCTGGGCCTGGACCGCATCCCGCTCTACCAGATCCACCAGTCCAATCCACTGGTCCCCGACACCGTGATCATGCCGGGCATGCGCGACCTGCTCGAGGGCGGCAAGATCGGCGCGGTCGGCGTCTCCAACTACTCGCTGGAGCGGTGGCGGAAGGCCGACGCCGCGCTCGGCCGGCCGGTCGTCAGCAACCAGGTTCACTTCTCGCTGGCGCACGCGGGGCCGCTGGAGGACCTGGTGCCCTTCGCCGAGCGGGAGAACCGCATCGTGATCGCCTACAGCCCGCTCGAGCAGGGACTGCTCGGCGGCAAATACGGCCTGGACAACCGTCCCGGTGGCGTCCGGGCGCTCAACGCGCTGTTCGGCACGGAGAACCTGCGCCGCGTCGAGCCGCTGTTGCAGACGCTGCGCGACGTGGCGACCACCGTCGGCGCCAAACCGGCTCAGGTGGCGCTGGCCTGGCTGATCAGTTATCCGGGGGTCGTCGCGATCCCCGGCGCGTCCAGCGTCGAGCAGCTCGAATTCAACGTCGCCGCAGCCGACATCGAACTGCCGCCGGACGCCCGTGAGGCGCTCACCGGGGCGGCCCGCGCCTTCCGGCCGGTCTCGGCCGGGCGTTTCCTGACCGACCTGGTCCGGGAGAAGCTGGGCCGCTAGTTTCGCGCCGAGATTGCCGTCAGGGCCGTGGCCAGGCCCTCGAGAACAGCCACCACGGCAATCTCGGCGCGGACGCGCGAACGCGCGGACCCGCGGACGCGCGGACGCGCAGACCCGCAGACCCGCTAGGACTGCGCGGAATCGGCGAACACCGCGGGGCTCGCGGGCGCGCCCCTGGCCACCACCACCGGCATCGAGGTCGCGGCGTTGGTCCGCAGGATGGTGTGCACCACGTCGATGAGGTCCTCGACCGGCATCAGCTTGCCGGGCATGCAGCCGCGGGAGGCCCACAGCGGCACGGCCTTCATCGCGAGGTCCATGTCCCAGCCGATGTTCATTCCCGTGGCCGCGTCCCCTTCGCCACCCGGGCATTCGCCGACGATGAGCGTGGTGAAGCCGATGTCGGGGTGTTCGGCCCGCCACGCGTCGACCATCCGCTCGAGGGCCGCCTTGCTGACGCCGTACGCGCCCAGGCCCGGCCACGGCGGCCCGAACGTGCCGGCGTCGGAGGACAGGTACACCGCCTTGCCCGCCGAGACCGTCAGGTGCGGCACCGCCGCGGCCGTCACCAACGCCGCGCCGACGACGTTGGTGTCGAAGATGCGCCGCCAGGTCGCGGCGTCGGTGTCGACCATGCGGACCAGCGGGCCGACGGCGGGGGTGTAGACGACGTTGTCGATACCGCCCAGGGCGTCGGCGGCGGCGGCGATCGCCGACCGACACGACGCCTCGTCGGTGACGTCGCATTCGAT
This sequence comes from Mycobacterium sp. E342, assembly GCF_001667665.1. Lineage (NCBI taxonomy): Bacteria > Bacillati > Actinomycetota > Actinomycetes > Mycobacteriales > Mycobacteriaceae > Mycobacterium > Mycobacterium sp. E342. The sequence continues at coordinate 21,937 of NZ_LZJM01000190.1, read as the reverse complement.
GGCGATCGCGCCCGGGCCGGCGTCCCTGGCCGCCGCCTCGATGCGTTCGCGGCGCCGGGCCAACAGCGCGACCTGATCGCCGCGCTGGGCGAGGCCCACGCCGATGCAGCGACCGAGTCCACTCGAGGCGCCGACCACCACTGTCCTTGACATATTTGCCCTCTCTTGTAACGTGCTGCCGTCGGCAAGAACCTACCGGACATCGCCCGTCACGCGGTGAGGGTTGGGCCACTCAAATCCGGACGACGGTGTTCCGGTCACCTTGCTTGGCCCGATACATGGCCGTGTCCGCCCGGGCCGTGATCGTGTCAACGGACTCGCCGGGCAACGCGAGCGTGGCGCCGATGCTCAGCGTCGTGGACAAGACCTTTCCGGATGTCTGGATGGGTTCGGCGGCACGGCAGCGAATCTTGTCCGCGATCCGGGCGAGCTCGTCGCTGCTGTGGATGTCGGGCAGGAGGACGAGGATCTCGTCACCCCCCATCCGGCCCACCGTGTCCCCCCCGCGCACACTTGCGCGGATCCTGGTGGCGAGGGTGGTGAGCACACCGTCGCCGACGCCGTGGCCCCAGGTGTCGTTGATTTCCTTGAAGCGGTCGACGTCGCAGAAGAGGACCCCGACGTATGTCCCGAGGGGCCGCGGTTTCTGCAGCGCGGCCTCGAGCCGGCTGATGGTCTCGGCCCGATTCATCAGGCCGGTGAGGGTGTCGAACCGTGCCATCCGTTCTAGCCGCCGCTCCGCCTGGACCTGGTCGTCGATGATGCGCACCGCGGCGATCAGACCGTCGGTGTTGCCCTCGTCGTCGACATACGGTTTGCCGTGGCCCTCGACCCAGTGGTACTTGCCGTCGGCGGAGCGCACCCGGAACCGTTGCAGGACCGATTCGCCGCCGGCGACCCTCTGCAGGGCGGCGGTGACCGTCTCGAGATCTTGCGGATGAATGTGCCGGTCGAAATCCGAGCCGGTCCAGCCCTCGGCCGGCCGGCCCAGGGCGGCCTCCACGGACGGCGAAACCCACGCGACCTCGCCGTCCCGCACGTGCACGACGATGTCCACCGCGTTGTCGGCGATGAGGCGGTAGCGCGCCTCAGCGTCGGCGCGTTGCTTGCTGACCAGCTCCTTCTCGATCAGCAGTTTCTGCTCGCGCTGGATGAAGTAGAACGTGATCGCCCCGACGACGGCCGTGCCCAGCATTATCGAAAAGGTCCAGTCCGCGTGCTCGCCCAGATGAAGCCGCAGGAAGAAGGGCCGCGACAGCGCGACGACGACCGGAAGGGCGGCCAGCAGAACCGCCAACCGCAGCAGCGTCTTCTTGTCGGGTCGGGCGAGCAGCCAGGCGACCGGAGACCGGTCGGGACGTGCCAGCGTCGTCGCGGCGGCGAGCAGCAGCAGGGCCACGGCCGTCATGAGCGCCTGGCCGGTCGACGGCGAGAAGCCCACCAGCGCCAACGCGCCGAACAGGTAGGCCCCGACCGTGACGGACGGGATAAGCGCGCCGGCCACCATGCACGCGGGCCAGACCACGCGGGTACCGCGATCCACGCGAATCAGCGCCGCGGCCGCCGCCAGGGGCAGGACCGACGACGTCGTCTGCGCGCTGGGACGCCCCGGCCACGTCTGTTGCGACGTGCGTATCGCGTCGGAGAACCACACCAGGTCCAGGCCGGTCGACGGCCCACCGACCACGTACTCCACGGTGGTGATGGCTGCAAAGGCACCCACCACCAGGGCGAAGCCCCGCCCGGCCCAGACCCGCCCGCGCGACGGGCGGCCCGACTGCAACAGGATCGCCGCAGCCAGCCCTAGCAGCCACAACGCCGTCCACGGCATCATCTGCGGCCAGGCCGGATCGATCCGGGTCAGCCAGTCGATGCCGGCCGCCCAGCCCACCCACGTCATGGCCGCAAGGGCAAATACCACCAGCAGGGCGATCCGCCTGCACCAGGCCACGTCGTTCAGGCACGCGTCGGGGCTCGACCTTTCCATCGGCTGCCCCTTCCTCCCCCCACCGGCGGCGCAACCGACAGTGTGCGGGAAGGGGCGTCCGGCGGCGGAGGGCACAAGGTAACCAACCTGTGGGCGAAAGGTCACCGATGGTGCACGATCGCCGGCCGCACCGCCGGTGCGGGTCAGCCTCCGTCGGGCGCCTGCAAGACCACGGCGGTGTGCGCGTCCACGGTGAAGGTGCCTCCCCCGGGCACTTCCTCCGCGGGCGTCTCCTCGTCGGGCCCGGTGAACACCACGAGCTGCCATGCGGCGCCGAATTCCTTTGGCGGCAGTGTGAATTCGATCGCCTCGTAATGGGCGTTGAAACACAACAGGAACGAGTCGTCGAGCACCCGTTGCCCCCGGGGGTCCCGGTCGGGGATGCCGTGCCCGTTGAGGAACACCGCGACGGATTTCGCAAACCCCGCGCCCCAGTCCTCCTCGGTCATCTCGGTGCCCTCCGGGGTGAACCAGGCGATGTCGGGCAGCCCGTCCTGGCCGCGGCGGCCCAGCGGCTTGCCGGAAAAGAAGCGGCGCCTGCGGAAGACCGGGTGGTTGGCGCGCAGCGCCGATACCACCCGGGTGAACTCCAGCAGGCCGTTGTCGGCATTCGCCCAGTCGATCCAGGTGAGCTCGTTGTCCTGGCAGTAGCCGTTGTTGTTGCCGTTCTGGGTGCGGCCCAGCTCGTCGCCGTGGCAGATCATCGGCACACCCTGCGACAGCAGCAGCGTGGTGAGGAAGTTGCGCTGCTGGCGGGCCCGCAGGGCGTTGACGCCCTCGTCGTCGGTGGGACCCTCCGCGCCGCAGTTCCATGACCGGTTGTGGCTTTCGCCGTCGTTGTTGTCCTCGCCGTTGGCCTCGTTGTGCTTTTCGTTGTAGGACACCAGGTCGCGCAGCGTGAAGCCGTCGTGGGCGATGACGAAGTTGATCGAGGCGACCGGCCGGCGCGCGGTGTGCTCGTACAGGTCGGCGGACCCGGTCAGCCGGTAGGCGAACTCGTCGAGCGTGGACGGCTCCCCGCGCCAGAAGTCGCGGACGGCGTCGCGGTACTTGCCGTTCCATTCCGTCCACTGCGGCGGGAAGTTGCCGACCTGGTATCCGCCCGGCCCGACGTCCCAGGGTTCGGCGATCAGCTTGACCTGACTGACTGTCGGATCCTGTTGCACGAGTTCGAAAAACGCCGCGAGGCGATCCACGTCGTAGAACTCTCGGGCCAGCGTCGCCGCCAGGTCGAACCGGAAGCCGTCGACGTGCATCTCGAGCACCCAGTAGCGCAGCGAGTCCATGATCAGCTGCAGCGCGTGCGGGTGCCCGACGTTGAGGCTGTTGCCCGTGCCGGTGTAGTCCATGTAGTAGCGCTTGTCGTCGTCGACCAGCCGGTAGTAGGCGGCGTTGTCGATCCCCCGCATCGACAGTGTCGGGCCCATGTGGTTGCCCTCGGCGGTGTGGTTGTAGACGACGTCGAGGATGACCTCGATCCCGGCCTCGTGCAGGGCCCGCACCATCGCCTTGAACTCCTGCACCTGCCCGCCGGGAGAGGTGGCGCTGGAGTACTTGAAGTCGGGCGCGAAGAACCCGATCGTGTTGTAGCCCCAGTAATTCGAGAGGCCTTTGTCGACCAGGGTGGAGTCGTTGGCGAAATGGTGCACCGGCATCAGCTCGATGGCGGTGACCCCGAGGCTCTTGAGGTGCTCGATGATCACCGGGTGGGCCACGCCGGCGTACGTGCCACGCAGCTGCTCGGGGATGTCCGGGTGGGTCTGCGTCAGGCCCTTGACGTGCGCCTCGTAGATGACCGTGTCGGCGTACTGGTGGTCCGGCGGCCGGTCGTTGCCCCAGTCGAAGTAGGGGTTGATCACCACCGACTTCGGCATGAAGGCGGCGGAGTCGTCGTCGTTGCGGCTGTCCGGGTCGCCAAAGTTGTAGCTGAACAGGGCCTGGTCCCACTCGAACGAGCCGTCGATGGCCTTCGAGTAGGGGTCCACCAGCAGCTTGTTCGGGTTGCACCGCAGACCGTTCTGCGGATCGTACGGTCCGTGGATGCGGTAGCCGTAACGTTGGCCGGGCTCGATGTTGGGGATGTAGGCGTGCCAGACGAATCCGTCGACCTCGGGCAGTGTGACCCGGCTCTCGGTGCCGTCGGCGTCGAACAGGCACAACTCCACCCGTTCGGCCACTTCGCTGAACACGGCGAAATTGGTGCCCGCACCGTCGTAGGTCGCGCCCAGGGGATAGGCCCGGCCCGGCCACACCTCTCCGGTGGGCGTGGGGGCGGGCGTTTCTGCGGAGGTCATGGCGCAATCAATACCCTACCCGCGGCACCCCCAAACGGCCGCTCGGAAGGGGTTGCACCCCAAGGTTTTTCACGGCTTGAGGATGACCTTGACCGCCCCGTCCTGCTTCTTCTGGAAGATCTCGTACGCGTGCGGGGCCGCGTCGAGCGGCAGCACGTGGGAGGCGAAGGTGTCGAGACCGAGGGGGTCGTCGTCGGTGAGCAGCGGCATGATGTCGTCAACCCACCTCTTCACGTTCGCCTGGCCCATCCGCAGCGTCACCTGCTTGTCGAACAGGGTGAGCATCGGCAGCGGGTCCGCCATCCCGCCGTACACCCCGATCAGCGATATCGTGCCGCCGCGACGCACGATATCGATGGCGGAATACAGCGCACTGAGCCGGTCCACCCCGGCGGTCTGCATGAGCCGCTTGGCGAAGACGTCCGGCAGCATTCCGGTGGCCTGCTGGGCCAGCCGGGCCGCCGGGGAACCGTGCGCTTCCATGCCCACCGCGTCGATGACCGAGTCGGAGCCCCGCCCGTCGGTCAGGTCCCGGATCGCGTCGCCCAGCGAGGAATCCAGGCGCCCCAGGTCGATGGTGTGGATGCCGCGTTGCGCGGCGCGTCCCAGGCGTTCGGCCACCAGGTCGACGGCGAACACCCGGTAGCCCAGATGATGTGCGATGCGCGCGGCCATGTCGCCGATGGGCCCCAGGCCGAGCACGGTCACCGTGCCGCCGTCCGGGATGTCGGCGTAGGCCACCGCCTGCCACGCGGTGGGCAGCACGTCGGACAGGTAGACGAATCGCGAATCCGGCGGTCCCACAGGGACTTTGATGTGGGTGAACTGCGCCTGAGGGACGCGCAGCAGCTCGGCTTGGCCGCCGGGGATTTCGCCGTAGAGCTCCGAGTAGCCGAACAGTGCCGCGCCCATGCCCTGCTCGCGCACCTGGGTCGTCTCGCATTGGGTGTAGAGCTGGTGGTCGCACATGTAGCAACTGCCACAAGAGATTTGGAACGGGATGACGACCCGGTCCCCGACCCGCAGGTCGCCCGCTTCGTCGCCGACCTCCCGCACGATTCCCATGGGTTCGTGCCCCAGGATGTCTCCGGGCTTCATGAACGCCCCGAGGATCTCATACAGATGCAGATCTGATCCGCAGATATTGGTCGACGTGACCTCGATGATGGCGTCGGTGGGCCTCTCGATCTTGGGGTCGGGCACCGATTCCACCCGCACGTCGCGCTTGCCGTGCCACGTAACAGCTTTCATGTGGATGGCACATACCCGTCTGGGCAGGCGCGAAACTCCGGCCCATGCGGCCCGCTAGTCGTGACAGCGTTTGAGTGGATGTTCGCTCTCGATGAGTCCCCGGGCGATGTCGATGAGCCTGGTGTTGGACTGTTGCGAGAGCCGGGTGAGCAGTTCGAACGCCTCGATGGCATCGAGGTTGAAGCGCTCCATGATGATTCCCTTGGCCTGACCGATCATGTCCCGCGATGCCAGTGCGCTGCGGAACTGGTCCTGGCGGCGCAGCATCGACCACGCCAGCGCGATGTGCGTGGCGTAAACGGCGCCGAGCTCCAGCGAGTCGTCGGGAAACGCGTGCGGGGCGTCGGCGTAGAAGTTGAGCGCGGCCATGCTGCCACGGTCGACGAACAACTCGTAGGACAGGATGGATCGAATCGGGGTCTGCTCCAGCGCGTGCCGCCGATAGCGCGGCCACCGCTCCTCTTCGCTGAGGTCCTCGACGTGCATCACGTGGTGACGCCAGGCGGCCTCCACACACGGCCCCTCCGCGTATCGGTTCTGGATCTCGTCCAACAGGACCGGGTAACGGTGCGTGGCGGCCACATTGGTGACGGACTTGCTGCGCTCGGCGAGGGTGATCCCGGCGTACTGCGAGCCCGCCACGTGCAGAACGCCGTTGCCGATGAGCTCGTTCAACCCCGCCGCGGTATCGATTTCCCGGCGTTCGAGGTTGGACACCATCTCGGCGAGCTGGGCGACGACCACCGCACTGCCGTTGTGCATAGCATCCCCCTTCGCAGGCCCCCCGGGCGACCGCTCTGGGGGCGTATGTGGGCACGCTTCGTTTCGAGAGCCAAGCCTCGCGTGTTCGATCGTTGGAAATGTGAGTTCGGTGTGTCAACCCACCAAGCGAAGTCTATAAGCCAATTAGCGAAGCGCAAGCTCCAAGCGCCGATCGCCCGAGCTGCGTCCGACGCCACCATTGCATACGCGGAATACGCTGGTAATGAACGTTTTTCGCGACCATCACCCAGTTCGCCCGCCACCGCCGTCGGCCTCGACGTGCCGGTCGCGCGATCCCGCGGGGGCATCAACCGGTGGGCGGTGTCGCTGGCCTACCTGACCGACGCGCTGTTCGCGGCCAGCGAGGGCATCCCGATGCCCAAGACCGGCTCAGCGCCGGTCAGCCTTCGGCCGACTGCTGGGCCTTCGCGTAGGCCAGCTGCAGGAAGTCGGCGCCGGCCAGCACCGTGAAGACGCCCGCGATCAGGCGGGTGAATCGCGGCGCGAACACCAGGCCGATCGCGAAGCCGGTCGCCACCCACATGTCCAGGCAGAATGGACAGGTCAGCAGCTCCCCCAGGCTGTGCCGGAGCGGGCTTTCGTCGCGGACCTCCTCCATGACCTCCGCCGGCCCGCCGGTGCCCGCGTAGCGCGTGAACGGCGCGCGCAACGGGCTGGTCACCGCGTCCTTGGTCAGGGTCCGGGAGAGCTTGTGGGTGCCCAGGGTGATCGTGACCAGGTCCTGGATTCGCCAGCGACTCGGTAGCGTGCGCCCGCTGAGCAGCGCGGCGGCGGTCGCGACGGCCACCACGACGCCGTAGATCGCCAGCACCGCCACGTAGCCGCCCAGCGGCCGGGGCGCCTCGCCGCGATACGCGTCCGCTTCGCGCCGTGCGCCGTCGACCACCTGGGCCTTGGCCTCCGCCACGTCTCCCATTGCATCTCCTTCAACTCAGGGGCACAGCAGGCTGGGTACCCGGTGGCGGTGGGCGCAATCGGCGGACCGCGGGGCCGGTCAGGCGCCCTGATCGCCGGAGGCGGCGCCGGTGAACTTCGTGCCCCTGACGGCCTTGCGCAGCGTCCGGTTGGTGGACCGCAGGTCGGTGTTGGCCGCCGAGAGCGACGCGTTGTGGTCCTCGAGGTCGAGGATGCGGGCGATCCCGGCCAGGTTGACGCCGGCGTCGACGAGCTCACTGATGCGCTTGAGCCGGGCCAGGTCGGCGGCGCTGTAGCGCCGGGTACCGCCGTTGCTGCGCGCCGGCGTGACCAGCCCGTGGCGTTCGTAGAGGCGCAACGACTGCACCGCGATGCCCGAAAGCTCGGCGGCCACCGAGATGCCGTACACGCCGTGATCGGGCGCCGGGGCGCCGGAATCGCCGCGTTGGTCGGTCATCACGCGTCTCCTCGAAGCTGGCTGGCTCGGAAAATTTATTTATCACACTTGCACCATTGTGTCGACAGTGCTATATAAAATCTATGTCATTAGACATAGGTAATTGCCGCACCACAGCCTAGATTGGAGTGAGAGGTGACCACCATGCTGATGCGTAGCGACCCCTTCCGTGACCTCGACCGGTTTACCCAGCAGGCGTTCGGCACGGCCGCCCGGCCGGCGGTGATGCCGATGGACGCCTGGCGCCAGGGCGAGGAGTTCGTCGTCGAGTTCGACCTCCCGGGCATCAAGGTCGACTCACTCGACATCGACATCGAGCGCAACGTGGTGACCGTGCGCGCCGAGCGGCCCGGCCTGGACCCCAACCGCGAGATGCTGGCCACCGAGCGGCCGCGCGGGGTGTTCAGTCGGCAACTGGTCCTCGGTGAGAACCTCGATACCGACAAGATCGAGGCGTCCTACCGCGAAGGCGTTCTGCGACTGCGCATTCCGGTCGCCGAACGGGCCAAGCCGCGCAAGATCACCGTCGAGCACGGCGGCGCGCAGACGGCCATCGACGACAACGCCAAGCAGCACGAGGTCATCAACGCCTGACCGGGGCGGGCGGCGGCCCGGGTCCGTGCCGGGCGCACCGGCCGCCGCCCCACCCCGGCTCGACTGCCCCTAAGGGAGACCAGGTGCGACATGAAGTGGGAACTCGACGGCCAAACGGCTGACGTCGAACGGGCGTTGGCCGGCGGTGCCGCACAACCGGCCGGCTGGTTTCGCTTCTACTTCGCCGACCAGCGCTGGGAGTGGTCGGAGCAGGTCCAACGGATGCACGGGTACGAGCCCGGCACCGTCACCCCCACCACCGAACTGGTGCTCTCGCACAAGCATCCGGACGATCGCGGGCAGGTCGCGGCCACCATCGATCAGATCGTCAACACCCGCCAGGCGTTCAGCACCCGCCATCGCATCATCGACACCGCCGGCAACGTGCGCCAGGTCGTCGTGGTGGGCGACCGATTCTTCGACGACGACGGCGACGTCGTCGGAACGCAGGGCTTCTATATCGACGTCTCACCGGGGGCGGGACAGGCGAACGAGGAGCTTGTCAGCGCCAGGCTGGCCGAGATCAGCGAGAACCGGGCCGGCATCGAACAGGCCAAGGGCATGCTGATGCTGGTCTACGGCATCGGCGAAAGCGCGGCCTTCGAGTTGCTCAAATGGCTTTCGCAGGAAGCGAATATCAAGCTGCGGCCGCTCGCCGAGCAGATCGCCCAAGACTTCCGCGGCGCCGGCCTGCCCCCCAACACCCAAGCGCAGTTCGACCACCTGATGCTCACCGCGCATCAACGCATCGCCCGCGCCGACGGGTCATGACGACTTGCGGTGCCGGCCACGGGCGGCGGCGACGAGATGGCCCATGCCCTTCTCGATGCCGGCGGCGAGGGTATCGATGTCCGGGGCGGTGTCGTAGTCGGCGGTGATGCCGAAGACGAAGGTGTCGGCGTAGCTGAGCATCGCGATGCCGGTGCGCACCTGCAGCGCGATCGGCGGAATCGGCAGCAGCTCCAGCACCCGGCGGCCCATCAGCCGCTGCCGGCCGCGCGGCCCGGGCACGTTGGTCGCCAACGCGACCACCGCCCGCTGGGGCAACCGCGAGAGCAACCGAATCGCCCACGCGGACAACGCAAACGGGGTGCGATTGGCCGCCACCACCACCGCGCTGCCGCCCTCGCTCTGGCCACTCGCCTTGGCGCGGGCAAGTCGGTCGTGCACGAGCTTGAGCTGCTGCAGTGGATCGGGCTCGTCGACCGGCAGCAACGGCAGCATCGCCGAGACGCGGTTGCCCGCGACATGGAAATGGTCGACCGCACGCACCGAGACGGGAACCAGGGTGCGCAGGGAATCCGGGCCGGGCTGCTCCCCGCGCGCCAGCAAGACGGCCCGATAGCTGTGCGTGATCGCGGCCAGCGCAACGTCGTTCAGCGTGACGTCGAATGCCCGGGCGACCTTGTTCATGTCGGCCAAACCGACGCGTGCGGCACTGTACCGCCGCAGCGTGGTGACCGACCCGTGCAGTGACGACTCCGGGGCGGGGTGCAGCAGACCGGCCGCCAGCTCGGCCACCCCGATCGCCGCGTGTTCGGCCGCGGCCACCGCGCCGAACGCGCTTCGACCGAGGCCGCCGACCCAGCTCAAGGGGTTGAGGCTGACCTTCGGCGCGTCAGAAGGCGCGGGCTTTTTCGCGGCGCCGACGTCGGCGGCAAAGGTGTCCCCGTCGCCCTCGTCGCTGAACTTCGCCAACAGCTGGGTCGTCGCGATGCCGTCGGCGATGCAGTGGTGAATCTTGGTCAGCACCGCCCACCGGCCCTTGCTGAGCCCCTCGATGATCCAGCATTCCCACAGCGGGCGCTCCCGATCGAGCCGGTGTTCCATCAGCGTGGCGATCATCTCGAACAGCTCCGCGTCGCCGCCGGGGTGCGGCAGCGCGACCCGGTGCAGGTGGCGCGCGAGGTCGAAGCGGGGGTCGTCCACCCATTCCGGCGGCCGCAGGTCGAGCGGGTGGGTGCGCAGGACCTGCCGGCAGCGCGGGATCGTCTCGACCCGTTTGGCGAACGACGCGGCGAACTCTTTGTACGTCGGGGCCGGTCCCTCCACGATCGACACCCCGCCCACCGCCAGGCTGACGTGGGGATCGGAGTCTTCGACCTCCAGGAAACCGGCGTCCAGGGCGGTCAATTGCTCCATGGTGCTACCTTCCGCGCCGCAATGCCCTGCTGGCAGGGCCGTAAGTCCCCAACTACTGAGGTCAAACGGCGGCTGTGGCGGCGCGCCCCCGGCCATATCGTGAGGGGGTGACGGGAAAGCAATTGAGCAGCGAGGCAGATGCTTTCGCCGCCTCGTCCCGCACCGACCTGACCGCACTGCCCGACCCTCTGCACGGGCGCCACGCACGGGCCCGGTCCGCGAACGCCGCCCGATCGACGTCGATCTGCTGCCGCATCTACGACGCGTATTGATGCCCCCCCGGAGGAAGAACACCATGAGCGATTTCACCTACGTCCGCTTCTTCGAAGAGATCGGCATCTCCGACGTCCCGCTGGTCGGCGGGAAGAATGCCTCGCTGGGCGAGATGTTCCAGAAGCTGACCGGACAGGGCGTACGGGTCCCGCATGGGTTCGCGATCACTGCCGAGGCCTACCGGCACGTGCTGGACAGCGCCGGCGCGTGGGACGCGCTGCACGCCGCGCTCGACGACCTGGACCCCGACGACGTCACCGCGCTGGCACGCAGGGGCAAGCGGGCCCGCGAAATCGTCTACGGCGCAGGGCTTCCCCCGGAGCTCGCCGCCGAGATCACGGCGGCCTACCGTCAGCTTCAGGAGGAATACGGCGAAGACGTCAGCCTGGCCGTGCGCAGCTCGGCGACCGCCGAGGACCTGCCGACAGCCAGCTTCGCCGGCCAGCAGGAGACCTTCCTCAACATCAAGGGCACCGAAAGCCTGCTGGACGCCTGCCGCCGGTGTTTCGCCAGCCTGTTCACCGACCGGGCCATCCACTACCGGATCGACCAGGACTTCGACCACTTCAAGGTGGCGCTGTCGATCGGCGTCATGAAGATGGTGCGCTCCGACCTCGCCTCGTCGGGCGTGATGTTCACCCTGGACACCGAATCCGGCTTCCACGACGTCGTATTCATCACCGGCGCCTACGGGCTCGGCGAGAACGTGGTCCAGGGCGCCGTCGACCCCGACGAGTTCTACGTCCACAAGCCGACGTATCAGGCCGGCCACCGGGCGGTGCTGCGCCGGCTGATCGGGGACAAGGCGGTCAAGATGATCTTCGTCGAGGGCGAGACGAAGAACACCACCCGCAACATCCCCACGCCGAGGGCCGACCGGGCCCGGTTCTGCGTCACCGACGACGACGTCCTCGAGCTCGCCGGCTACGCCCTCGCCATCGAGGGCCACTACGGGCGGCCGATGGACATCGAATGGGCCAAGGACGGTCTCGACGGGCGGCTCTACATCGTCCAGGCGCGCCCCGAGACCGCGGCTTCCCAGCGCAGCCAGACGGTGATCGAAAGCTACGTGCTCGAGGGCAAGGGTGCCGAACGCAAGGAGGTACTGGCCGAGGGCCGCTCGGTCGGCGAGAAGGTCGCCACGGGCATCGCCAGGCGGATGGACAACCTCGGAAAGCTGTCGGAGTTCCAGCCCGGCGACGTGCTGGTCGCCGACGTCACCACGCCCGACTGGGAACCCATCATGAAGATCGCCGCGGCCATCGTCACCAACCGCGGCGGGCGCACCTGCCACGCGGCGATCATCGCCCGCGAGCTCGGCATCCCCGCCGTCGTCGGCGCGGGTGACGCCACCACGCGCGTTCCCGACGGCGAGGTGGTCACGGTGTCGTGCGTGGAGGGCGACACCGGCCGGGTTTACCGCGGCGAGTTGAACTTTCGCGTCGATCGCACCGAGGTGTCCGACCAGGAGCGCCCGCACACCGAGATCATGCTCAACCTCGGCAACCCGGATCTGGCGTTCAAGACGTCGTTTCTGCCGAACGACGGCGTGGGGCTGGCCCGGATGGAGTTCATCATCAACGAGTACATCCGGGTGCACCCGCTGGCGCTGCTCCACCCCGACCGGGTGAACGATCCCGAGGCCCGGCGGACCATCGAAACGCTGACGTACGCCTATTCCGACGGCGCCGAATTCTTCGTGGAGCGCCTGTCGGAAGGGATCGGCACCATCGCCGCCGCCTTCTGGCCCAAGCCCGTCGTCGTGCGGATGTCGGACTTCAAGACCAACGAGTACGCCAGCCTGGTCGGCGGTAGCGACTTCGAGGCCACCGAGAGCAACCCGATGATCGGCTTCCGTGGCGCGTCGCGCTATGCGCACCCTGCCTACGCCGAGGGATTCGCGCTGGAGTGCCGGGCGATGAAGCGGGTGCGCGAACAGATGGGGCTGACCAACGTCGTGCTGATGTTGCCGTTCGTGCGCCGGGTGGCCGAGGCGGACCTCGTCCTGGCGGAGATGGCCAAGCACGGTCTGCGCCGAGGTGAGAACGGGCTCAAGGTGTACGCGATGTGCGAGATCCCCAACAACGTCATCCTCATCGACGAGTTCGCCAAGCGCTTCGACGGGTTCTCCATCGGGTCCAACGACCTCACCCAGCTGACCCTCGGCGTCGATCGAGACAGCGAGATCGTGGCCTTCGACTACGACGAACGCGACGAGGGCGTCAAGGAGCTGATCCGCCTGGCCGTGGAGGGCTGCCGCCGCAACGGGATTCACTCCGGGTTGTGCGGTCAGGCGCCGTCGGACTACCCCGACATGGCCGAGTTCCTGGTTCGCTGCGGCATCGACTCGATCAGCCTGAACCCCGACGTGGTGGTCAAGACCACCCGGCAGATCCTGGACCTCGAGCGTGCGGTGCAACTGCAGTGATCGAGGGTGACTGAGCGCAATTTCGCTTGACGTGGTTGTGGGCTATCGCCCCGTGACCCGGGGTGGCTGGCGATAGAGGGCGGCGCCGGCGACGACGTCGGCCCCGGCCGCGACGAACAGGACCCGCGCGCCAGCCGGCAACCGCTCGGCCCGCTGCCCGAACGCGGCGACCAGGGCGGCGGTATGCATGCGTTCGTCGTCGGCGACGCTGATCGCCTCGACCGGCACGCCCAGCCGGGCGCCCAGCGCCGTGCGGTATCCGGGCCGGGCGGGGGCGGCGACGATCGCGTCGAGGTCGGACAACCGCACCGACTGCTCGGCAAGGCACGCCGACACCGCCCGCCCGGCCGCCGCGGCGAACCGCTCGTCCATCGCCGCCGACTCGGAAAAGCGCAGAACGTTGCGAGAATCGGCGAAACCAACTGTGGCGCTGAAGGTTTCGTCGCCGACTTCGCTCGGGTCGTTCACCCAGGAGACGCGGCTGAGGCCGTAGTCGTCGTCGGACCAGCCACACAGCATCGCCGCGCCGGCGGCAGAGAACCCGAAGTGCTCGCTCATCCCGTGCCCGGGATCGGCGTCGCTGGCGACCACCAGCGCGCGCCGGATGGCGCGGCTGCGCATGAACCCGTCGACGATCTGCAGCGCCGTCAGCAGCCCGCACGTGCCGTTGGCGATGTCGAAGGAGAAGGTGCCGTGGGCTCCGGCGTGCGGGTCCTCGGGGTTGGCGCCGATGTCGTCCTGGATCAGCGCGGCGAGCGCCGGCTCACCGAGGTTGCGGTCGCGGTAAATGCCGGCGTTGACGACGAGGTCGAGGTCTTTAGCCTCGCATCCGGCCCGCTTCAGGCAGTCCTTGGCGGCGACGACGGCCAGGTGCAACGCGCTGTGGCGTCCCCGCAGCCGCGGATGCGAGACGTCGATCCGATCAATCACCGTGCCCATAGCGGCTCACCACATCCTCGTCCAGGGTCATCAAGACCACACCGATCTCCAACCCGGAGGCCAACGCCAGCAACGCGATTCGCTCACCGGGTCTGATCCGCCCGGCCTCGAGTTCCTCGACGAGCGCCACCGTGTGGGTCGTGGAGGCGGTGTTTCCGTAGCGGTCGACGGTGATCACCGCGTCGTGGCGCGGGCTGTCGCCGAACACCTCCGACATCCGGGCCATTCCCTTGCGGATGGCGCGCGCGGACGTCTGGTGGGTGATGACGTGGTCGATGTCGTGGATCGAAAGACCGACGGTGTCAAGCACTTCGCTCAACAGCAGCGGGGTGTTCGCGATCGCGGCCTTCTGGATGGCGCGGGAGTTGGTGAACATCCGCGCGCCCGGGTCGTCCCCCTGCGGATACGCCAGGCAGAGCCGGCTGTAGTCGGCGACGGTGGTGAAGCCCGCCAGGGCGATGCCGGCCGAACCGGCCGGCGCCCGCTCGAGCAGCAGCGCCGCGCCGGCATCGCCCAGGGTCAGGCAGGCCAGCTCCTTGCTCATGATGTTGCGAATGTGCCGGGCGGCGTTGTTGCTGAGCTGCGAGATGTACTCGCCGCTGACGACGAGCCCGCGCTCGACGACACCCTGACGGATCCAGTTGTTCAAAATCGTTACGCCCGTGAGCATTCCGGCGCACGCGTTGGACACGTCGAACGTCATCGCGTTCACCGCCCCGATCCCGCGCGCCACGGCGCTGCTCATGGTGGGCTCGAGCCACTGGGTCAGCCCGTCGCGGAACTTGGTGATGCTGCAGCTGATCACCACGTCCAGCGCCGCCGGATCCTGCTGCGCGGTGGCCAGGCAGTTCAGCGCCGCCGAGCTGGCCAGGGTGTAGGAATCCTCGTCGCCCACCGACACCCGCCGTTCGCGGATCCCGGTCAGCCGTTCCAGGTCGATGTGGGTGCGGTGGCGGGTGGACGCCATGAGCTCGTCGGTCGTCAGGTGGGTTCCGGGCAGATGCCGGCCCGCGGCCGCGACCCGCGCCACGAAGGGGGCCTCACCGCCCTTCCCCGTTGTTTCCATCACCAGCCAGTGCCGAGTCATCGATGGCACCTCCTTGGCTTCGTCCTTGCCGTAGTCCTGGGCATGTCCGGTCACCCACGCATCTGGAGGACTTCGGTCACCGGACGCCGGGAGGTGGGTTTCTCGTGCGGGTCCTTGGCCGGTGACCGGCCGACCCGGATCAGCAGCTGCGGCTGGCCGGAGCCACCGGTGATCTGCCTGATGATGTCGCGGCTCAGCGACATCTCCGTCATGTGGGTCAGCGTGCAGGTGGCCATGCCGGCCAACGTGCATTCGAGCAGCACCGCCGACAGCGCCTCACCGCAGCGCAGCACTTCGGCCGGCGCATCGTCGTGATGGGTGGACAGGACCACGATCTTGGAGTGGTCCGCCTCGATCGCGGCGCGGCGGCGGCCCCCGCCCGCCGGCGGGAACACGCGGGCGATGTCGACGCGTGCGGCCTCGGAACTGGACAGCAGGGCGCTTTCGGGCACGTGGTCGGCGTTCGCTTCGAAGGGCGACGTCCACCAACGCAATTCGGTCAGGTAGGACGTATCGCTTCGGCGCAACTGCTCGGTGAGCCGCGACGCCTCAGCCAGCCTCGGCCGCTCGTCGTCGTCGACCACGTCCAGCGACACGTCGTACGGGGTCACCGCGCGGCTCAGAACCGAATGCAGCGTGGGCCAGGCGGTCGGTGCGCCCAGGGGCAGCCGGTCGGTGCGGCGGCGAAGGATCGCGTCGGCCCGCTGCCGGCATTGCGCCGTCACGTTCTCCGCGGGCAGAAAGCCCACACTCGCGAGGTGATCCGGTCTGCCCGCGGTGGGAAAACGTTCGGTGACGCTTTCCCAGCCCGCGGCGGCCATGGCGACCCGCAGGTGGTCGAGGACGGCGCCGCAGCTCAGGATCAGCTCCCGGCCGGTGTGGTCCGTGGCGTGCATCGCGTGGCGCGGGTCGGCCCACAGGTGCAGCCTCGTGCCGTCGGCCACCCACTGCCAGGGCTGGCTGTTGTGCAGCGAAGGCGCGCGGCACGCGAGCGCCACCGCGTCCCGGATGACCTGCTCGGTCGGCACTTTCGCGTCCATCTCCACCATTTCGTCGACTTCGGTAAGGCAAACTGTATGCCCGTGTGGCGGGTGCGGGCAGGGCCGTTGGTCCCCGGCGGCCGGGACGTTGGCACCTCCTGAGGGCTGTTACGTCGCGCACACCCAGAGGTCGTGCGCCTCGCGAGCGACGAGGTCCGGGTGCCGCGACGTGTCGATCCGGTGCGCGCCGTCCCAGTCGGAGTGCCCGGCGGCCAGGGCGGCGGCGATCTCCGGGGTCACCTCCGAATTGCCCGCGGGCCTGGTCCTGATCCGGTCGGCCGCCACGTCGGCGGTCGCCGAGCACACGAATTCGACCAGCGCCGAATGCGTCTCGGTGGCCAGCCGGTGAGCCGCCTCCCGCGTCCGCGGGGCGCGCCAGGTGCCATCGAGGATCACCGAGTGCCCCTCGCCCAGCAACTGCCGCGCGCGGCGGAGGGTGGTCTCGTAGACCACCGCGACCTGGTCGGGACTATAGAGCCCGGCGTTCAGCACGCCGGGCTCACCGGCGATGGCGCCCGAGTCCCGAAGCTCCCGGCGCACGTCGTCGGTGGAAATAAGCTGCGCCCCAAACGATTCGGCCAGGCCGCGGGCCACGGTGGACTTTCCGGTGCCCGGGTTGCCGCCGACGAGCGCAAGCCGAACGGTGCCGCTCTGCAGGTGCCGGGTGGCGATGGCCAGGTGGTGGGCGGCGTCGTCGGACGCGCCCGGGCTGCCCTGCCAAACCCGGACGCAGTCCACCTTCGCGCGCACCACGGCCCGGTAGGCGATGTAGAAGTCGGACAGCGCCGGCGGCGTCGCCCGGCCCGCATGCGCGGCGTAGCGTTGCAGGAAGTAGTCGGCGAAGTCCTTGCGGCCCAGGAACTCCAGGTCCATCGCGAGGAAGGCGGCGTCGTCGATGCAATCCACGTAACGCAGTTCGTCGTCGAACTCCAGGCAGTCCAGCAGCGCCGGTTTTCCGTCGACCCAGAAGATGTCGTCGGCGAGCAGGTCGCCGTGCCCGTCGACGATGCACCCCTCGCGGATGCGCCGCGCGAACAGCGGCGCGCGCCCGGCGACGAACTGGGCCAGCAGGCGCTGCACGCGAGCTACCTCATTTTCAGCTATACCCGAAATCGGTTGGTTCGCATACCGTTCCAGTTCGGACAGGTTCTCCCGCCAGCGCCCCTCGATCGCGGCGGCCTCGCCCTGGGCGTCGATCCGCTCGCCGCGCTCGGCGCGTTCGTGGAAGCGGGCCAACACGGCCGCGACCGCGTCCAGCACGCGGTGCACGGACTCTCCGGTGTCGTGGGCCACCAGGTACGCGAGGCGGTCCTCGTCGCGGTAGCGCCGCATGACCACCACCGGCTCGGCCGGCCCGCCGAGCGGGTCGATGAGGTGGGCGACGCCGAGGTAGCTCTCGGGCGAGAGCCGGCTGTTGAGTTCGACCTCCCGGCGGCAGGCGTGCTCGCGCTGCTGCGGCGCGCGGAAGTCGAGAAAGTCGGTCAGCACCGGCTTCTTGGCCTTGTATGCGCGGTCGCCGGCGAGAATGACGACGCCCGTGTGGGTTTCGTGCAGATCCAGATACGGCACGGCGGCGGCGCGACCCTAGGACGGCCGCGCGACGATCACCGGCATCCGGACCGAGTGGACGACGGCGTTGCTGACCGAGCCCAGCAACATGCCGGACAGGCCACCGCGGCCGTGACTGCCCACGACGACGAGTTGGGCCGATTCCGATTGCTCGATGAGCTGGCGGGCCGGGCGGTCGGCGACGACGACCCGTTGCACGGTGACGTCGGGATAGCGTTCCTGCCAGCCGGCCAATTGCTCGGCCAGGCTCCGTTCGGCTTCGCCCCGCACCGCCGACCAATCCACCCCGGGCAGTTCGAAGACGTCGACGTCGCTCCATGCGTGCAGCGCCGTCAGCTGGACACCGCGACGCGACGCTTCGTCGAACGCGACGCCCACCGCGGCCTCCGAGGCGGGTGAGCCGTCGACGCCCACGAGCACCGGGGCCTGCTGCGGATGCTCCATGAGCGGGTCTTCGTCGCGGATCACCGCGACCGGGCAGCGCGCGCTGCGCACCACGCTGCCGCTCACCGAGCCCAACAACAGCCTGCCCAGCGCCCCGCGGCCGTTGCTGCCCACGACGACCATCTCGGCCTCTTTGGACATCTCGACCAGGGTGGGCACCGGGGGCGCGCACCTGAGCTCGCTGCGGACGTCGACCTTGCGGTCGGTGGTGACGGCCTCCTCGGCGATCTTGACGGCCTGCTCAAGGACCTCGCGGCCTTGCTCCTCCTGCCACACCGCCACCCCGGTCGACAAGGGCAGGGCCGGATACATCGGCACGGTGGCGTTCACCATGTGGACCACGGTCAGCGGGACGTGCCGCAGGGCGGCGTCCCGGGCCGCCCAACAGACGGCGGCGTTGGAGGCCGGCGATCCGTCGATTCCGACGACGATGCCATGGCGGTTTGCGAGTGCGGACATGATCTTCTCCCTCTCCTCGCCCAAAACGCTATGGCGCGAACCATCGTCGGGCATGAGGCTTTAGTCACCAACCGCATGGCCATGAGGCCCCGCTGCGTCGACGGCCCTTGACCGCCGCACGCGCTATGGCATCCTCACCAGCGTGAGCGAACGGCCAGTCACTGTCGACAAGCGCTACCACGACGCGGTGATCCTGGGGCTCGACTGTGTTGTCGCACAGATTGCACCGGACGCGGCCGAGGCCCGCGATTCGACGGCCGGATTCCTGCAGCGGCTGCGCGACACCGGCGTCGCCACCGCCGTCTACTCGTCCACCCGCGACTGCGCGGCCCTGTTGCGCGCCGCGGGAATCGAGGAACTCGTCGGCGTCGCCGTCGGCGCGCTCGATACCGCCGAGCAAGCCGACGCGGCGCTGAGCATGACCGTGACGCGCCTGGGCGTGCGCCCGGTGCGCTGTGTCCTGATCGACTGCGACGAGGCGGGCGTGGCGGCCGCCCGGGACGCGGGCTTCGGCTTGGTCATCGGCCTGGAGCGCAACGGGGGAGGCGACGGACTGCTGTCGTGCGGGGCGGACACCGTCTCCGCCGACCTGGCGGAGATCTCGCTGCGACGCGGGGGCTCCCCCTTGTCGACCATCGCCGACGCGATGGGCGTCTACAGCCAGATCAAAGAACTGGTGGCCAGCCGGCGGCCGGCCGTTTTCCTGCACTTCGACGGCACGCTGGCGGAGATCGCCGCCCACCCGGAGTCTGTCGCGCTGGTCGAGGGCGCTCGCGAAGCGCTGCGTGCGCTGGCCACGCAGTGCCCTGTTGCGGTGATCAGCGGCCGCGATCTGGGCGACCTTCGCGAACGCGTGCAGGTCGACGGGATCTGGTACGCGGGCAGTCACGGCTTCGAGCTGGTCGCACCCGACGGCACCCACCACGAGAACGCCGCCGCCGGCGAGGCCGCGGGCGCCCTGGAGCGCGCGGCCGACCGGCTGGCACAGCTGCTCAGCGACGTCTCCGGGATCTACGTGGAGCGCAAGCGGTTTGCCGTCGCCATTCATTACCGCAACGTCGACCCGCGGGAGGTCGACCGCGTGATCGCCACGGCACGAAAATGCGGGCGATCCGAATGCCTGCGGATCGCCATGGGCCGCAAGGTCATAGAGCTTCGGCCCGTCCTGGACTCGGACAAGGGCAGAACCCTGCGCGGAATCCTCGAACAGATCCAGGACGCCGGCTCCGGCACCATGCTGCCGATCTACGTCGGCGACGACATCAGCGACGAGGACGCCTTCGACGCGGTGCAGTTCGACGGGGTCGGAATCGCGTTGCGGCACAACGAGGACGGGGACCGCACATCTGCCGCGCTGTTCAGCCTCGCCGACCCGCCCGCAGTGTGCGACTTCGTCCGCCGGCTGGCCGACGATCTGCACGATGCGGCCGCCGCGCCGCACGATCCGTGGGAAATCGTCTACGAGGGCTATGACCCCGCATACGAGCGGCTGCGCGAAACGCTGTGCACCGTCGGCAATGGCTACGTCGCCACCCGCGGCTGCGCACCGGAGGCAACCGCCACCGAGGCGCACTACCCGGGAACCTATGCGGCCGGGGTCTACAACACGTTGACCGACCGGATCGCCGGCCGGACCGTCGAGAACGAGAGCCTGGTCAACCTGCCCAACTGGTTGTCGCTGACGTTCCGGATCAACGGCGGTCCGTGGTTTCACATCGACGACACCAAGGTGTTGTCCTACCGGCAGACGTTCGACCTGCGGCACGCGACGCTGACCCGCGCGCTGCGATTCACCGACGCCGCGGGGCAGATCACGAGGATGACCCAAGAACGGTTCGCCTCGATGGACCAGCCGCACGTGCTCGCCATGCGGACCATCATCGCGGCCGAGAACTGGTCGGGCACAGTGGAATTCCGGTCACTGCTGGACGGCGGCGTGCGCAACACCATGGTGGAGCGCTACCGCTCGCTGTCGAGCACACACCTCGCATCGCCGGTGATCGACGAATCCGCGGAGGACGCGGTCATATTGCGCACCGAAACGACGCAGTCCCGCATCGCCATCGCGGTGGCCGCGCGCAGCACCGTGTGGTGCGGCAACGCACGCGCCGACGCGCACTACACACTCGTGCGGGAAGCCGGCCGCGGTGGTCACGACATCCAGGTGACACTCGCCGCGGGGCAATCTGTCACCTGCGAGAAGATCGCGACCATCTTCACCGGCCGGGACGGCGCGATCTCGGAACCGGCGAGCACCGCCCAGCTGCACCTCGACGCCGCGGACCGCTACGCCGAGCTGCACCGTCAGCACGCCCGCGCCTGGGACCGGCTGTGGGAACAATGCGCCATCGGCCTGACCGACGGTCCCGACGCGCTGCGCATCCTCCGGCTGCACCTGGTGCACCTGCTGCAGACGCTGTCGCCGCACACCGCCGAGCTCGACGCCGGGGTGCCCGCGCGGGGCCTGCACGGCGAGGCATACCGCGGGCATGTCTTCTGGGACTCGCTTTTCGTCTCCCCGGTGCTGAGCGTCCGCATGCCCAACGTGGCGCGCTCCCTGCTGCTCTACCGCTACCGGCGGCTGCCCGAGGCCCGCCGGGCGGCGCGCAGGGCCGGCTACCGGGGCGCGATGTATCCGTGGCAGTCCGGCAGCGACGGGCGCGAGGTGAGCCAGGAGCTGCACCTCAATCCGCAGTCCGGCCGGTGGAACCCGGACGCCAGCGCCCGCGCCCACCATGTGGGCCTGGCCATCGCCTACAACACGTGGCAGCACTACCAGGTGACCGGTGACCGGCAATTCCTGGTCGACTACGGCGCGGAGATGCTGGTCGAGATCGCCCGGTTCTGGGTGGGGCTCGCCGGGTTCGACGAGAACCGCGGCCGCTACACGATCAACGGCATCATCGGCCCCGACGAGTTCCATTCGGGCTACCCGGGCAAGGAGTACGACGGGATCGACAACAACGCCTACACCAACGTCATGGCGGTCTGGACGATCCTGCGGGCGATGGACGCCCTGGACCTGCTTCCGCTGCGCGACCGCCTCGACCTGGTCGGCAAGGTCGACCTCAAGAGCGACGAGCTGGGCCGCTGGGAGCACGTGACGCCGCCGATAGCCCTCCCAGTCCAGCTCGGCCAATTGGGAATAGCCTTCGAACTGGCTGATGACGTTGTCGTGGAAGGGGACGTACATCCGGCGCGTCACGTGCTCCCAGCGGCCCAGCTCGTCGCTCTTGAGGTCGACCTTGCCGACCAGGTCGAGGCGGTCGCGCAGC
>NZ_LZJM01000189.1:0-879 GCF_001667665.1 Mycobacterium sp. E342 | reverse complement strand
TCGCGGCGCTGCGCGTTGTCGACCTTTTTGGTTGAACGCCAAAACAGCCACTCCACGGCCGTCATGGTGGAACGCATCACCGGCGCGGGCACACTCGGAACGAGCTGGCCATTGGCGCGCATCGGGAAGTGATGCAGCGTCGCCAATGGGATGTCGTAATACTCCGCGACGTTGGCGGCGGCCTGCTCGAAATTCAAGCCGGTGCAGAGCAGGTCTGCGCCGGCCGCGAGCGACGTCAGCGTCGCGCTCACCTCGCCCCAATGCCGGATGAGGGGCTCCCACACCCTGCGCATCAGTCTGATCGGGCTGCGGACTGTCCAGATGTTCCGGAAGAATTCCGCCCACATGTTGCGGAGGAACTCCTCGTCGAGGAAATCATGCAGTTTCGGGCCGTACGGGACCGCCGCGAGCCCAACTGACTCGGCGAAGCTCACCAATTCCGGCGGGACCGCCATGGCCACGTCGTGCCCTCGGCGCAGCAGCTCTCGGCCAACGGCTGCCAAAGGCTCGATGTCGCCGCGGGTTCCATACCCGGCGAGGGCGAATTCCGTCACGGGTCCTAGCCTTGCAGTTCCCGTGCACCGGCGACGTCGGGGGTATCGGTTGCAGTCAGCCGGATTGCCTCACGAGAGCAAAGTCTTCGACAAGGCTGGCGGCCTTGGCAGCGCTTTCGCCGGGTGTGGTCATCCGGGTGGCGATGTCCCGGGCGCGGGCGACATAGTCGGGGGAGAGGATCAGGCGCAGGTCCGCGATCAGCGATTCTCGGGTAGTGGCCGAAAAGGCCCGGGCGGTGCCCACCTTCAGTCGTTTGATCTGAGCCGCCCAGATCCGCTGGTCTCCCTTGCTCCACAGGCTCAATGTGGGCACGCCGGCGCGCAG
>NZ_LZJM01000188.1:0-847 GCF_001667665.1 Mycobacterium sp. E342 | reverse complement strand
TTAGCGCACTTACTCGTTGCCCAAGGGGCGGGACCGGGTGGGTGTGTGGGGTTGTTGTTGCCGCGCGGCGCGCAGGCCATCGTGGCGATTCTGGCGGTGCTCAAGTCCGGGGCGGCCTATGTGCCAATCGATCCGGGCTGGCCGGCCGCGCGGATCGAGTTCCTGCTGACCGATGCCGGCCCGACCACGGTGCTTACCACCACCGAGTTGCGCTCGCGGCTGGATGGTCATGGCGTGGCGGTGATTGATGTCAGTGATCCCGTGATCGATGCCCAACCGGCCACCCGACCACCGGGCCCGGCTGCTGAGGATGTGGCGTATTTGATTTACACCTCGGGCACTACCGGGGTGCCTAAAGGTGTTGCCGTTACCCATGGCAACGTGACCCAGCTGTTGGCGTCGCTGGATGGTGCGGTGGAGCGGGTGGGGGTGTGGTCGCAGTGGCATTCGTATTCCTTTGATGTGTCGGTGTGGGAGATTTTCGGTGCGCTGTTGGGTGGGGGCCGGTTGGTGGTGGTGCCCGAGGCGGTGGTGGGTTCCCCGGATGATTTGCAGGGCTTGCTGATTGCTGAACGGGTCAGTGTGTTGAGTCAGACCCCGTCGGCGGTGGCGATGCTTTCGCCGCAGGGGTTGGAGTCGGTGGCGTTGGTGGTGGCCGGGGAGGCGTGTCCGGCTGAGGTGGTCAATCGGTGGGCGTCGGGGCGGGTGATGCTCAACGCTTATGGGCCGACGGAGACCACGGTGTATGCGGCGATCAGTGCCCCGCTCACCCCGGGCACGGGGGCTGTGCCGATTGGGTCGCCGGTGTCGGGGGCGGCGCTGTTCGTGCTCGATGGGTGGTTGCGTG
>NZ_LZJM01000187.1:0-10801 GCF_001667665.1 Mycobacterium sp. E342 | reverse complement strand
GAGTGATCATCCTGCGGGTGCGCGAGCCCGACCTGCCACGGGGCTTCAAGGTTCCGGGTTATCCCGTGACGCCGGTCCTTTCGGTGTTCGCGTGCGGATACATCCTCGTCAGCTTGCACTGGTACACCTGGATCGCGTTCAGCGGCTGGCTCGCGCTCGCGCTAATCTTCTACTTCGTGTGGGGCCGCCATCACAGCGCGCTCAACAGCGAATCGCTGCAGCGGGACGCGCTGTGACCGGCGTCACGGGATAACCCGGAACCTTGAAGCCCCGTGGCAGGTCGGGCTCGCGCACCCGCAGGATGATCACTCCCACGGATACGACGACGAACGCGGTGAGCGTGCCGATGGACACCATGTCCGCCAACTTGTCCAGCGGTATGAAGGCGGCCAGCGCCGAGGCCGCGATCGCCACGATCACCGTGTTGCTCACCGGGGTCATGGTGCGTGTGTTCACCCGCGCAAATCGCGGCGGCAGCAGCCCGTCGCGGCCCATGGCGAACAGGATGCGCGTCTGCCCGTACATGGTGACCAGCGTGACAGAGAAGATCGAGATCACCGCCCCCGCAGCCAGAATGGTGCTGGCCCAGCTGCCGCGGGTGACGTTGTCGAGGATGGTGGCCAGCCCGGCCTCCTGCTGTCCGGCGAACTCCTCCCACGGTTGAGTGCCGAGCGCGGCCAGCGCGACCAACAGGTACACGCCGGTCACGGTGAGCAGCGCCGCGATCAGCGCGCGCGGCATGGTCTTCTGCGGGTTCTTCACCTCGTCGCCCGCGGTCGACACGGCGTCGAGGCCGATGTAGGAGAAGAAGATGGTGCCGGCGGCCGAGCCGATGCCCGCGGCGCCGAAGGGCGCGAAGTCGCGCAGATGCGTCGCGTCGAAGGCGGTGAACGCGACGACGACGAAGATCACCAGCACGCCCAGCTTGATCAGCACCATGATCGTGTTGACTTTCGCCGATTCGCTGGCGCCGCGGATGAGCAGCACGGCGCACATCGCGAGCAGGATGATCGCCGGCAGATTCACCAAGCCCGGTTGCGCATCCCAGGGAGCGGCGGACAACGCGTGCGGGAATTGGATTCCCAGGATATTGCTGAGCAGCTTGTTGAGGTAGCCACTCCAGTTGACCGCGACCGCGGCCGTCGACACCCCGTATTCCAGCAGCAGGCAGGCGGCCACCCCGATCGCGACGACCTCGCCGAGCGTGGTGTACGCGTAGGAGTACGACGACCCGGAAACCGGTACCGCGGAGGCCAATTCGGCGTAACAGATGGCGGCGAGCCCGGCCGCGAGCCCGGCGATGAGGAACGACAGGATCACCCCGGGGCCGGCCTCGGGAACGGCCTGAGACATGACGAAGAAGATGCCCGTCCCGACGGTCGAGCCGACCCCGAACATGGTCAGCTGGAAGGTCCCGATGCTCCGCTTGAGATGGTCCGCGGCCCCGTAGGCGACGACGTTGCCGACGACTGGACGGCGCCGGAGCATCTGCTCTTTCAGGCTGATCGACGTCGGTGGCAATTCCCCTCCTTGGCCCCTCCTTGCTCGATCAGCTGATTATGGGCCAGCCTCCCGCAACGCCATAGCGAACTGCTCAACCGCCCAGTCGATTTCTTGCGCGCTGATCACCAGTGGGGGCGCGAACCGCAGCGTCGATTCGTGGGTGTCCTTCACCAGCACACCGCGGTCGGCCAGCCGAAGGCTCATCTGCTTGCCCGTTCCGAGTGCCGGATCGATGTCGATGCCGGCCCATAGGCCCAGCCCGCGCACCGCTCGCACACCGTGGCCCTTCAATTCGCGCAGCCGCGCGTGCAGGCGCGCGCCCAGCTCCGCCGAGCGGGCCTGAAACTCTCCGCGGCCCAGCATGGCGACCACGGTGGTGCCGATCGCGGCGGCCAACGGGTTGCCGCCGAAGGTGGAGCCGTGTTCGCCGGGGTGCAGCACGCCCAGGACCTCGCTGTCGGCGACGACCGCCGACAGCGGGACCACGCCGCCGCCCAGCGCCTTGCCGAGCAGGTAGACGTCGGGCACCACGCCCCAGTGGTCGCAGGCGAAGGTGTGCCCCGTGCGCGCCAGGCCGGACTGGATCTCGTCGGCGATCATCAGCACGCGGTGCCTGCTGCACAGCGCGCGGACCGTCGGCAGGTAGTCGTCGGGCGGGACGACGATGCCCGCCTCGCCCTGGATCGGTTCGAGCAGCACCGCGACGGTGTGGTCGTCGATGGCGCGGGCCAGTGCGGCGGCGTCGCCGAAGGGTACCGAGCGGAACCCGGGGGTGAACGGTCCGAATCCCGCCCGCGCCGTCGGGTCCGAGGAGAAGCTGACGATGCTGATCGTGCGGCCGTGAAAGTTGTTGTCCGCCACGATGATGTTGGCCTGCCCGGGGGGGACGCCCTTGACGTCGGTACCCCATTTGCGGGCGATCTTGAGGCCGCTCTCCACGGCTTCGGCGCCCGAGTTCATCGGCAACACGAGGTCCTTGCCGCACAGCCGCGCGAGTGCGGCGCAGAACGGGCCGAGCGTGTCGGAGTGGAACGCGCGGCTCACCAACGTGACGGTGTCGAGCTGGGCATGGGCCGTCGCGGTGATCTCGGGGTGGCGATGGCCGAAGTTGACCGCCGAGTAGGCGGCCAGGCAGTCCAGGTATCGCCGGCCCTCGACATCGGTGATCCAGGCGCCCTCGGCGCTGGCCGCCACCACGGGCAACGGCGAATAGTTGTGCGCGGCATGGCGTTCGACCAGGCCGATCGCGGCCTGCGTTCGGGTGGACGTCCGGGCGTCGAGGATCGTCATGGAAACATCTCCAATGTGCAGCACTTGACCGAGCCGCCGCCCTTGAGGAGTTCGGACAGGTCGACGCCGACGGGCTCGAAGCCGGCGTCGCGCAGTTGCCCGGCGAAACCCGTTGCGGAAGATGGAAGGACGACGCGCAGGCCGTCGGAAACGACGTTGAGGCCCAGCACGAACGCGTCGGCGCTGCCGACCACGATCGCGTCGGGAAACAGCGCGTGCAGCCGGTCCTGCGCCGCAGTACTGAACGCCGGCGGGTAGAAGGCGACCGTGTGGTCGTCGAGTACGGCCAGCGCGGTGTCGAGGTGGTAGAAGCGCGGATCGACCAACTCCAGCGAGACCACCGGCGCCCTCAGCGCCGCAGAGACCTCCGCGTGCGCGCGCCGGTCGGTGCGAAACCCGTAGCCCGCCAAGACCGTTTCGCCGATCATCAGCAGGTCGCCCTGCCCCTCGTTGACGTGACGGGTGGACACGGGCCGGTACCCGAGCGAGGACATCCATTGGGCGTAGGCCTGCGACTCGCCGGCCCGCTCGGCGAATCGAAACCTCGCGACGATCGCGACATCGCCGGCGATGAATCCGCCGTTGGCGGCGTACACCATGTCCGGCAGCCCCGGCGCGGGCCCGATCACCTCGACCTGATGCCCCAGCCGAAGGTAGGTGGTGCGCAGGTCGTCCCATTGGGCTTGCGCGCGGCCGACGTCGACGGGTGTGGAGACGTCCATCCAGGGGTTGATCGCGTACTCGACGGCAAAAAACGCCGGGGGCGTCATCGCGTACCGGCGGGCGCGGGGGGTGCGGACCCGGCGGTCGGGTGACGAGCCCGACCCGGCCGCCACCACGTATTGTTCCGTCATAGATCAACGGTATTTCGGCATCCTGGCACAATCAAACGCTATATATTGCGTGTCTATAGGCGATTTATTGCGTTAGAGTGGCTCCGCCACAGATTCATTGCGCCCGATCGAAGGGGAGGGTGATGGAGCGCCTCGACGAGACCGACGCCCGCATCCTCGCCGAGCTGACCGAGCACGCGCGGGCCACGTTCGCCGAGATCGGCGAGAAGGTGAATCTGTCTGCCCCGGCGGTCAAGCGGCGCGTCGACCGGATGCTCGACGCCGGCGTCATCAAAGGCTTCACCACGATCGTCGACCGCAATGCGCTCGGCTGGAACACCGAAGCCTACGTGCAGGTGTTCTGCCACGGCACGATCGCGCCGGATCGGCTGCGGGCGGCCTGGGTGGACATGCCCGAGGTGGTCAGCGCCGCGACGGTGACGGGCACGTCGGACGCCATCCTGCACGTGCTGGCGCGCGACATGCGCCACCTGGAGGCCGCCCTCGAGCGGATCCGGTCGAGCGCGGACATCGAACGCAGCGAGAGCATCGTGGTGTTGTCGAACCTCATCGACCGGATGCGGACTTAGCCCGGGCGCCTCGGCGTCAAGACGCTGCCAACCAACCGCTTCAGCATCGACGGCCGCACCGCGGGTGGACGACGAGACGCGTAGGGCCACGGCATGTTTCGCTCGGGAACGGAGTCGGCCCGGACGTGTTTGAGCCGCGCCCGCAGGTGCGCGCGCAGGGCATGCAGGTCCGGATCGGCCCACCGGTTGATGGCTTCGATCGGATCGGCGGTGAGGTCGTACAGCTCCCACTGGTCGTCGAGCGGGGACGTGCGGTACGCGTCTCCCCCGAGCCCGTTGGCCGCCAAGTGCCGCACGCCCGGCTCCGTCCAGGTGCTCGGGTCGTCGAAGGTGCGCACGAGCTTCCACAGGTGGCCCGCGCCGCCGGTGGCCGTCGTCTCGTCGACGCGCACCACCAACCCCTCGAAGTTGGAGGCGGTGTGGGCCGGCACCCGGATGCGCAGCGGCGCGGGCGGATCGACGGTCCGCTTCAGCCGGCGCGCCAATCCCGATGCGCCGCTGTCCCCTTCGAGCATGTTGTCGCGGGTCATCAGGTAGACGGCGCGTGTCTCGTCCGCCGCCGCGCCGTCCACGATCGGCATGAGGTTCCGCCCGGGCAGCGGGTGCACTTCCGAGAACGACTCGGCCAGCGTGGCGGCCACCGCCGCGACGTCGACGCCCGCCGCCGCAAGCAGGGTGGGGACCAGGTCGACGTGTGAGGTCGGCGCCGTGACCCGCCGTGGCCGCGTCGACCGCTCGCCGATGCGCGCGATGACGAAGGGAACGCGGGTGGCCTCGTCGTACAGGTTGAACCACTTCTGGTGCAGGCCGCCGTGGGCGCCCAGCAGGTCGCCGTGGTCGGCCGTGCGCACCAATACCGCGTCGCCCGAACCGCCTTCGGTGACCGTCCGCCTGACGCGGTCGAGCGGGCCGTCCACCTCGGCGTGCAGCCGGTAGTACAGGTCGCGGTAGCGCTGCGCGTTGCGCTCATAGGTCCGGTCGATCGCGGGTGCGGGGCCGTAGCCGGAGTAGTAGGCCTCGCGGAACGCGATCTGCGCCGCCGGCTTGGTGGACAGGTCTTCCTGCGCGGTGGGCGCGGCGGGCACCGCGGGCGGGTCGAGCGGCGACGGCTTGACCGGGCTCCGGCGCGACCAGGCCGGGAAGAGCACGATGTCGTGGGGATTGACGAAGCTGGCGACCAGAAGGAAGGGACGCAACGCGGCGGGGTCGCCCTGGCGGCGGCGGGCGTAACGATCGGCCAGCCAGGCGACCACCCGGTCGGCGATCAGCGGGTCGCGGCGGACGCCGGCGTCGGCCAACGCCGCCCCGTGCGGCTCCGGACCGACCCAGCCGGAGAAACCGAAGGGCCCCAGCGGATCCGCCGCCAGGTAGCGCCGCACCGCGGCGGCGTCGACGGCGCCGTTCTTGTCGTTCGTGGCCAGTGGTCGGCCGGTCGCCGGGTCGGTGATATCGGCGTGCGAGATGTGCCACTTGCCGTCGTATTGGGTGTCGTATCCGGCGGCGCGGAACCAATTGCCCAGCGTGGGCACCTCGCCCTGGCGCAACCAGCGCATGCGCGAATCGCCGGCGGTCTTTCCGATGCCATCGGTCTGGGTGACGCCGTGCAGGTCGGGATAGTGCCCGGTGAAAATGGTTGGGCGGCTTGGCACGCAGGCCAGCGAGCCGGTGTAGTGCCGGGTGAAGCTGACGCCGTGGTCGTCGAACCATTTGCGGCCGGTCAGCGTCCGGTCGCGCCACGCCAGCACGTCGGGGGCCTCGTACGGCGGCACCGCGCGTTCCTCGTCGGTCATGATGACGACGACGTCGGGGCGATCAGACACCGGCATGCTCCAATCGGTTCGCCAGGCCGGCGAGCATCGCCTCCGACTGTCGCGCGAGGACGCGGCACAGGACGAGTTCGGCCAGCTGTTGCGTTGCGTGCGGGCCGATTTCGACGGTGCTGGTGAGGGTCACCAGGGTGGTCGCGGCCGACTCACCGGCGGACGATGCCAGCGTCCAGCGGTTGGACACCCTGCCCAGGCGGCGTGGAAGGCCTTCGATGTCGTAGGCGAGGGCGCGGGGCGGGCCGAATTCGGTGATGCGCTCGACGAGGGCATCGCGTTTGACCTGCACCCGGCGGGCGGTGCCGACGTCCGCGTCGGGTCCGGAGAACAAAATGCACGAGTGATCGACGTTGCCCGCCCACGAACTGATCGACCCGAAGTCTGCGAGTGTTTCCCAGACGTCGCCGATGCGTGCCGCGATCGGGCGCGTCCGGTGAATGTCGGCCACCCGCTCACGCTACGCGAGGGCCTAGGCAGTCAGGCGGAATATCGTCTCGATCGCCACCGCGGCCCCGCTGACCGCGACGGTGACGGTGAGCGTGACCCAGTCCCCCAGTTTCGGCCGCGCCGGATCGGCGGAGAGCTGGCCGATGCCGCCGCGAGCGGTGATCGCGTCGCCCATCTCGTCGGCGCGGCGCAGGGTCACCACGATGGCGGCGGCGACCAAGTCGATCGAGTTGCCCGCCGTCTGCCTGACCCGGGCCTTGCGACTCGTCGGCATGTGGTTGGGCCGCAGTCGACGAGCGGCGTAGAGCACCTGGAATTCCTCGATCAGCAACGGAAAGGCGCGCAGCGCCAGGGCCAGGGCCACCGCCCACTCGTCCACCGGAATCCGCAGCAACTTGAACGGGCGGCCCAAAATCGCCAGGGCGGGCGCGATTTCGGCGACGTTGGTCGTCCAGGACACCATCGCACCCAGCCCGAGCAGAACCACCGATAACGCGGAGATCCGCAGGAAGTTCAACGCTCCGCCGAGCCCGATGTGGGCCCCGTTGATCGTCAGCATCGGACTACCACCGGCCAGCGCGGCGGTCACGAAACCCAGTGCGAGCAGGATCCACAGCCACCGCGGAATCGACGGAAGCGCGCCCCGCGGGATGTGAGCGATCCAGACCGCCGCCAGCACCAGCGCCGCCACCGACCCGATGGTCACCCACCCCGGATACAGGGTGAGCAACACCGAAACACCGAAAACCACCAGCAGTTTGGTGCCGGCCCACAGGTTGTGGATGGGGGACCCGCCGGGCACCGGAACCAACAGCACCACCGGCCGGGAGGTGCGCCGACTCCTCCGGGGGGCCGGGGCCGAGCTTGCGGTCACGCCACACCCCCGGCCGCGGCGGTGGCCGACACCGCTTGCAGCGCGCCGTTCTGCAGATGCACGGTCCGTGTGCACACGGCTTCCAAACCGACGAAGTCGTGGGAGATGACGACGACCGTCAGGCCCCGGTGGCGGCGCAGATCCGCCAGCAGGCGCAGCAGGCCCCGCTGGCTGGCCACGTCCAACCCGGCCAGCGGCTCGTCGAGGATCAGCACCCGCGGCGAACACGCCAGCAGGCCGGCCAGGACCACCCGTCGCATCTGGCCGCCGCTGAGTTGATCGATGCGCCGCTTGCCCATCGCGGGTTCCAGCCCGACCGCGGCCAGGGCGGCGACCACCCGGCCTTCGTCATCGTCGGAAAAGCCCGCCACGGAGGCAAGTTCCAGGCCGACATGACTGCGCATCAATTGCAGCCGCGCCGTCTGAAACGACAGCGCCACCGCGCCGACGTGCTCCCGGATGGGCTCACCGTCGATCAAGCAGGCGCCGTTGGTGGGAACGGTCAGCCCGGCCATGATCCACGCCAGCGTCGACTTGCCCGAGCCGTTGCCGCCGTGAATCAAGATGCCGTCACCCTGCTCCACGACGAGGTTGATGTCGCGCAGCGCGGTCTTCGCCCACGGTGTCCCGCTGTTGTATTCGTGTCCGACGCCGATGATTTCGAGCACCGGCTTGTTCGAGCCCCACTTGACCGCGGGGACCGGGGCCGGGGGCGGGGCCGTCTCGACGACAACGGTGTTGTCCGGGGAGTCGCTGAGGTTGATCGTCCGGTCCGCCGATGCGGCCTCGTTGTCGAAATGCGTGATGTGCACCAGTGCGGTCCGGTGCCGTTGAGGGAGGCCCGACAGCACGTTCAACAAGACGTTACGGCCCTCTTGGTCGATCATGCTGGTGAATTCGTCGGCGATCAGCAGCGCCGGTTCCCGGGCCAGTGCCGCGGCGAGGGCGAGGCGCTGCAGTTCCCCGCCGGACAGGCTTCCGGTATCCCGTTCGCCGAAACCCTCGAGCCCCACTTCGCGCAACAGATGGTCGACGTCGACCGCGGTGCCCGGCGGCAGCCCCCAGACCACATCATCGGCCACCCGGGTGCCCAGCACCTGGCTCTTCGGGTGCTGCAGGACAAGCGCCGTGCCGCCGACCATGCCCAACCCCACCGCGCCGGGGCGCTGCACGCTACCCGACGTCGGTGGCCGGCCCGCCAGGATCAGCGTCAGCGTGGTCTTGCCGGACCCGTTGGCGCCGATGACGGCAACGTGTTCTCCGACTTGCAGTTCCATGCTGAGCTCGCGCAACGCGTCCTGCCGGGCGTGCGGGTAGCGGAACCGCACCTTGTCGAGCCGCACCGGCACGGGCCCGATCGGGGCGCCGGGCGGCTCGTCCGGGGCGTCCAGTTTGTGCACATCCGGAACGTTGCCCATCCGATCCAGGAGGCGGGACAGCGCCCACCAACCGATCAACGACGAGACCACGACGCCGTAGGTGACATAGCCGAGCATCAGCCACGGCCAGTACTGCAACCCGAATTCGAAGACCCGCTTGACGTCGACGCCGAGCCACCGCAGATTCACGCGGTTGAGGAACGCCACGACACCGTCCACGTTGGCGGTCATCACCTGGAAGATGAGGTGCCGCAACCGATTCAGCACCGCCAGCATGCCGACCGTGGCGACAGCGACGGCGAAGCCGGCGATCAGTGACGCGAACGTCACGGTCGGTGTGCCCCTGCCGCGGCGTTTGACGATCCCGGTCAATCCGCCGATGTAGGCGCAGTTGATGACGGTCAGGAAACTGCCCAGTCCGGAGATGAGGAAGGCGATCGTTCCGGCAGCAAACGTCGCGGCGACGAGCACCCGGAACCGGTAACGGTAGGTCAGCAGCCCCATGGGCACGGTGCCCAACAGCGCCAAACCCTGCGCGAACGGGATCACCCCGGCGACGATCGAGATCACCGCGCAGAGCGCACCCATCACGGAGGCCTGTGCCAATTCGGCCGGTCGTAACGGCCCACCCCGCTGGCGCGAACGGACGGGGCGACGGGCATTCACTTCACTGATTGTGCCAGCCCGCAGCGCCAAGTCGCTTCATACACTTCGTGACTTCCGACCCGATTCGCGCCGGCGCCTCTCGTCTCAGTTAGCAAAGCTATGGAACGATGGGCACATGGACAGAGTTGTCGATACCGCACACGTCGAGGCCCAGCAGCTGGGAGCGGATCTGCTCGCCGTGGTGGCGCGGCTCAACCGGCTGGCCACCCAGCGCATCCAGATGCCCCTGCCCGCGGCGCAGGCCAGGCTGCTCGCCACGATCGAAGCTCACGGGGAAGCCCGCATCGGTGATCTCGCGACCGTCGACCACTGCTCCCAACCGACCATGACCACCCAGGTGCGCCGGCTCGAGGAGGCCGGCCTGGTCACCCGGACCATCGACCCGGGGGATGCGCGCGCCGTCCGGATCCGCATCACCCCTCAGGGCAAACGCATGCTCAACGCGGTCCGCGCCGACCGCGCCGCCGCGATCGAACCCCAGCTCGCGTTGCTCGAACCGGGCGACCGCCAGGTGCTCACGGACGCGGTCCAGGTATTGCGCCGGCTCCTCGACAATGCGTCGCCGGCGGGGCGGCGTAACACCCTGTGAGGGCTTAACCCCGGTGAAGGGGCCGCGGCCAGCGGGTAGACACTAAGTCGAGCTGACCGGTGACGAAAGGGGGAGGGCGATGCGGACCGAGGCTTCCGCGTTCAGGGCCTCCCCGTTGACCGTGTGGGTCGGGCCCATGAGGTTCGACTTCGCCCCGGGGCGCGACGTGATCGTCGGCTACGGCCCGGGCTGCGACATCGCCCTCGAGCGCCTCGGGAATCCTGGCTCGCCGCCGCCACCGCCCGGGCCGGAGGTGGTGCTGCGGTTTGCCGGCACCCACTGGGTGGCCATCGACCTGAGCCACCACGGGATCTTCGTCGACGGCGCGCGGGCGGCGACGGTGAACATCCGCGACGGCCAGGCGATCAGCGTCGGCGACCCGCAGCGGGGCCCGCGGCTGGTCTTCCAGATCGCGCAGCCCGCCGGTCCGCCGGCCCCGGCCCAGCGCCCGGCGCCCCGTCCCCCGGCCCCCCCGCCGCCTCCTTTTCCGGCCGCGCCGCCACCGCCCCGCCCGCACGGCCCGAACCTGCGGGCTCCGACCCAGCGCGAGACCCAGCGGATGCCCGTCGTGCCGTCACCGCCGGCGCCCGAGCCCCCCGGCCACCCCGACGGTGCGGGCGTCGGCCCTGAGCGGCAAGCGGTAGGTGGCACTCGGCTCCGCCGTGCGAATCGAAGGACGCGCGACGCGCAGTTTCGAGGTGACCATCCGCTCGATCAGCCCCGGACCGCCCTTGTCCTGGGCGTCGGCCGCGGGATTGATTCCCGCCGACGGGCATGCACCGGCATTCGCACTGTTCGGCTCGGGTC
>NZ_LZJM01000186.1:0-900 GCF_001667665.1 Mycobacterium sp. E342 | reverse complement strand
CCGCGGCGGCCAGCTCGTCGGCCGTGTCGGTGCTGGAGAGCTGCGTGGACCAGGCCGACCTGCGGCTGGTGCTGCTGCGGCCCGGCAAGGACGACGACGAACCCCAGCAACGCGTCGTGGCCGAACCCGGGATCAAGGCGGACTCGGGCGCCCGGGTGCTGGCCGTCTGGGAGAGCAACACGGCGGTGTATCTGCCCGCTCCGCAGCCCCGGGTGGACGTGGTCGACGAGACGGGCACCACCGTGTCGAGCACCCTGCTGCCCAAACCGCCGTCCGGCCCGGGGGCGGTTTCGCACGCGGGCAGCCTGATCACCTGGTGGACGGGCGATTCGGTGATGGCTTTCGAGACGGGCAACCTGACGCTGCGCTACACCATCGCCGCCGGCGCGACGACCGCGCCGTTGGGGCCGGGCGCGATGATGGCGGGCCGGCTGCTGGTGCCGGTCACCGGCGCGATCGGGGTCTACGACCCGGTCAGCGGCGCCAACGAGCGCTACATCCCGGTGAACAGGGCGTCCGGCCCGCCCGGCCGCGCGGTCGTCCCGGCCGTCGCGGGATCCCAGGTGTTCGAGCAGCGGGGCGACACCGTGGTGGCCCTGGGCTGACATCGCGTGTGCGCTCGGGGCGGCGACACACCGACGCGCCGCGCCGCAGGCGCACAATCAAAGCCGCAGGCGCACAACCGCGCCCGCTAGACCTCGACGGCGAACGTCGGCAGCGGCTTGCCGGTCTTCCAGTGCTTGAGCAGCGCCTTCGCCAGGTCGGCGTAGGCCGACGCGCCCTTGTTCTTGCGCCCCGACATCACCGAGGAGCCCGAGGCGCTGGCCTCGGCGAAACGCACCGTCCGCGGGATCGGCGGGGCCAGTACCGGCAGGTTGTAGCGGTCGGCGACGTCCAGCA
>NZ_LZJM01000185.1:0-1987 GCF_001667665.1 Mycobacterium sp. E342 | reverse complement strand
TCGAAGAATAGGAGCAGCGCGAGAAATGCGGATCGATTTCCCCAACTTCCTTGTCGCTTAGCGTCTGTCTCGAGTCGACGATCGTGCGTCTCGGATCTGCAGAGCGCACTGGATGAGCCGTCCGCCATCCAGCAGCCGGTCATGAATTAGCACATCGAACCGCGCTACTCGGTGAACAACGCATTCAGCTCGTCGAAGCTCGCGGCCCCCGCCAGCCCCTCGAATGACCCGTCGTCCTTCAATTTCCGCGCGGCACCTAAGAACGCACCCCACGCAACCCGGCTGAAGGCCGAGCCGACGCTGATCCGCCGCACCCCCAGCTCTGCGAGGTCAGCCACCGTCAGGCCCGAATTCGACGACATCAGAACGTTGACCGGATACGGCCGCACGGCGTCGACAAGAGTGGCGATGTCCGCTTTGGTACGGACCCCCGGAGCGAACAGCACCTCGGCTCCCGCCTCGGCGTAAGCCTGTAGCCGCGTGATGGCCTCGGCGAGCGGGTCGGGGTGGCCGTACAGGAAGCATTCGGCGCGGCCGGTCAACACCACGTCGGTCCGCGAGTCGTCGATCGCCGAACGCGCGGCGCGGACGCGGTCGGTGGCCTCGGCCAGGTCGAACAGGGGCGCGTCGGCGATGCCCGTGCCGTCCTCGATGGAGAGCCCGGCGACGCCGGTGGCCACGCAGCGCGCCACATTGCGTGCAAGTTCGTCGGTGTCGGCGGCATAGCCGGCCTGGAAGTCCGCGTTGACGGGCACGCTGACCGCACCGACTATTTCGGCGATGTTGTCCAGCGCCGCGTCGACGGAGAGCGCGGTCACCATGTCCGGCAGACCGCGCGAGAAGCACAGCCCGGCGCTCGTGGTGGCCAGCGCCGGGAAGCCGAGGTTTGCGAGCGCGATCGCGGAGCCCGCGTCCCACGGGTTCGGGATGAGAAAGCACCCCTCTTGATGTAGCCGGCGAAACTGCGCCCCGACGCCGCCGTCTGAGTCCACCACCCGATTATGCTCGCGCCCACGTGAACTCGCCACGCCGCCAGCAGATCGACCCAGCCGCGAAACCGCCTGTGCGCGTTGGTTTCACATGGCAAAGCGGGTTACCGAGCCGGACCGGTACCGTCTGGGAACCCGACGGCGGTCGTCGGCGCTCCCGGACCCGCACCCGCCGGCCCGCCGGAATCGCCACCAAGACGACTGGCCGCGAACGCCGCACCCTGGTCGATCACCGCGGTGTTGCTCGAGTACGTGTCATGGGCGGCGAAATTCATCCCGTCGGAGCAGATCGGGTCCCCGGAGGCGCATACCTGAAGGGTCTTCGCCTGGTAGAGCGGACCGATGACGACCGGCGGCTCGCCGAAGAAGTTCATCGCCTTGTCGCTCGGCAAGGCGAAGAGCACGACAGAGGAGATGTGGTTTGCCACCTCGGGGTCCATCGGTTTGGGCACGCTCGCCGGATCGATCCCGGCCGGTACGGCGGCTGAGGTGACGAAGCCCATCACGGCCGCACCTTGGGAATAGCCGCCAAGCACCATCTTGGTGTTGGGGCAGTCGTGCGCCATCGACACGACATGCGCGCCCGCGTCTCTGACACCCGCCTCCCCCGCGTTCGTCCAGTCGTGGGTGGCGGGGTAGTCGACCGGATATACGTCGAGCGATTTGGCGCCAACGCGAGGCCGCAGGGAGTCGATGAACGCCTGTCCGGTCGGACCAAGGCCCGGCGGGTCATCGGTACCGCGCGCGAACACCACCTGGACGTCCGGACACGGATCGGCGGAGGCAAACGGGATCGCGGAAGCGAAGACCGAAGCGCTGACGCCCGACACCCCGACGACCGCGGAGGCAAGGAAACGGGGGATCTGACGTGCGGTCATGGCGGTGTGTGCCCAACACATGCGGTTTCTAAACCACGAATTTTCGTGATTTTACGACGGCATCGACCGTCACTCCGTGTTTGCTACTGATCGCCGCCGATGGCGCCGAGGCGCTCGCTC